>JAUVRU010000358.1 GCA_030597485.1 Anaerolineae bacterium | reverse complement strand
TGCAGCGCGTCGGTGGGGCAGACGATAACACACAGCCCGCAGCCGACGCAGCGGGCATAGTCCACTTGGCACGTGTCGCCCGGCACTGACAGGGCCTGGAATTGGCAAGTCTCCACGCAGTCGCCGCAACCGACACACACCTCGGTATCCACCACGGCGTGAAAGTCGGAGCGGGCGATAGCAGTGGGTATGCCAAACTCAGCCACGCCTCGCATCACGCCACAGCAGCAAGTGCAGCAATTGCAGATGTAGTTGTGTTGGCCCCGGTGATTGGCGGAGGAGTGTACCAGCCCGGCCTCGGCTGCCTCACGCAGTATCCGCAGCGCATCCTCCCGGGAAACTGGGCGAGCCAGCTTGCCATGACTGAACGCATCCTCAACCGGTGCGAAGACCAGGCAGCTCTCAATGGGCCGATCACCTCCCTTGCCGACGAGCCGCTGCTGGAGCCGGCAGATGCAGTCGGTCACCCCCCATGATTTGGCGCTGGCGAGCAGTTGGGACGCTCGTTCGTAGGGGAAGATCTCCAGGTCGAACGGGATTGCCTTCTCCACGGGGATCACGCGATGGACAGCGGGTGGATGGCGGACGATGCCGGCCTGTGTCTCCTGGTAGTACTGCTCGAACAGCACCGCCAGTTCGGCGTCCATTCGCGGCAGCTGCATCTCGTAGATGCCCACAACGACGGGCATCAACTCGAAGGTGAGCTGGCCCGTGCCCTTCTGGACGCGGATCTGACCCTTGCGGGCCATTCCCTTGAGCGTGCGAGCGGCAGTCTTGGCGTCCACACCGGCGCGGTCGGCAATGTGGGCGGCTGGATCCGGGGTCAGGCGCATCACGGCAGCCAGTGTTGCCTCCTCTGGGGCGAAGATCTTCTGCAACAGTCGCAGCTCCACGCCGCTCTCGGTGGCTGGGACGCCGTTGGGGATGGCGTCCAGCCGTTGGGCCAGTTGGCGGTAGACAACGTCACACAATTTGAATCCTCCCTGCCGTGTCAGTGCCCTGAGGTCTCACCAGCTCCGTTCGCTGTGGGCACTGACAGCGAAGAGAGACAGTCATTGCCTTCATCCATCAAACGTTGTGGGTTCAACCGCCTTGGCTCTAATGCGCCGGGCGCCCTTTTCCAGTGTTCCGGCCGTAAGGAATCCTGCCAGCAGAAATGCCGAACCCAGCATTTCTGCCGGGTAGAGGCCGGCGGTGTGACCGAGCCGGGCTCTTGAGCCTGCACAGGCAATGATGAGCGTGCCAATGGCAATCAGCGCGTTGGCCCACATGCGGTATGCCCATTCACGTCTTCGCCCGAAACGAATAACCGAAAGAACAGCTCCGCCCAGCAAGGCCAACGTCCCTGGTATGTTCAGGAAAAGAGAACAGACCCTGGGAAATGACATCGAGGGACCGAGAGCCTTGCCTCCAACCGTGATCCCAGGAATCAGTTTCTGAAGGTCGAGGTCAGCCGTCAGCGTGCCAGCCAGGAATACGCCCGAAGCCAACAAGACGTAGATCAGGGCCGCATGCCGATAAGTCGTTCTGCTGACCATCAGGTAGACGGTTCCCAGGCCCAAGAAGGCCACCAGCGACGCGGCAAACACAATGTAGAATCGATAGATCAGGGGATCCCATCTGTTTGCGAACTCGGAGAAGGCCTCCATGTAAGCGGCAATAGCATACAGCGCCAGGCCGACCGACCAGAAGAGCTGGTGCCAACGTCTCCGTTGAGCATACTGGCGAGCCACGAGAGTGGTGAAGATGGTTGCAATAACAGCAGTGGCCAATGGCCATGCCCAGTGAGACCAGAAGGCTTCGTTCACTGCCTGCTCCCCATTCTCTCTCATGCCGCAGACGAGCTCTTCGTCAGTGATACGGATCAGCCCGTCATTGTGCGCCCATTATCAAAACGGGGTGTTCCACACCCGGGCAGTATATCACAGCCGCCCTCAGCCCACAACACTCCGCACCAACCGCTCTCATTCGAGGGTTCACCTTCTGGTCCCATCAGCCTCCCCACTATGCTCCAACAGAAACCGTAGAAAAACGTAGTACCAAACCGCAGGAAACTGTGGCATAATTGGGTTGTGCATTTAGCTGTGCACGTCGTGTGTATGGCCTGGCTGAAACGTTGACTTCGCGCTGCTGCACTCTGCCATCGGTCTTACCCTGATGGGTAGAAGGAGAGTCAAAAATGGATCAGCCTCAATCACTTCCCACCATCGCCCGCGTCACCTTCATGGTTCACCTTGTCGTTGCCGTCGTCTTCGGCCTCCTGCTGCTTTTCGTCCCGGCCACCTTCGGCAGCTGGTTCGGCTATCCCAGCTGCCCGGGAGTCGAGCCGCCGTTGCGTGCTTTCGGCGCCCTACTCGTTGGCTTTGGTGGCCTCACCTCACTCTATGGCTTTCTTGCCAAGAGCTGGGAGCGAGTGGACTACATTGTGCGCGGCGAAATCACGTACTTGGCGTTGAGCACCATCGTGTTCGTCGTCTCAGCCATCACTGCCAGCGGCCCGGTCGTGGGCAACGTCATTTTCGCTGTCGTGTCAGCTGTGTTGCTTGCCCTCTTCGTAGCCACCTGGCTGGCTCGGCCCAAGTGAAGGCGTAATCGCGCGTCCCCCATCTCACCCACAGGCCCTACACATCCTGAGAGCAACCATGCTTCGTCGGGCAGCTGGCTGCGCCTGCCTTGCCTATGCAGACAAGGCGTCTTTCGCTCTTCTGGTCGCGGCGGATGCGGCCAATTCGGCACGAGCTCGCGTGGCCTCAGAAAGCCTGTCAGGCTAGCTGATCCCGCGACTGTGTTAGAGAATCTCAAGGGATTGCCGCTGGTGGCAGTGAAGCGGCGGAAGTCTTCCTGATCTCTCGGTGGCTGCGATAGGCTTCATTGCCTTGGCAAGGGAGGTATTTTCGGTCTTTCTGTTGTCCTTATCACGCCCGAAGAGGTCGACCAAGCGGTCAAGAAGTCGGTCAGCTATCGCCCACCTGGACAATAGCGCTGCCCCCGGTGGGCTGGCTGACGTAGGTTGAATCCGCAAGCAGGGCATTGAGGCCCTGCTTCTGTTTTGCCCTCCACGCGCAGATTGTTTTCTCAAATTTGTGAGATGTGGAAACGCGCTTCCGTATCCGGGATATCCCGGGCACGCGAACAGGGCAGCTGAGGAGAGGTCAGTGTCGAGGGCCACCGAGCCACCCGTCAGCACTGCGCGGCCGTGCCCAGGGGATGTTGCCCTACCACGATAGTCAGACTTCTGGTATAATGAGGCAGCAAGAGAGAGGACAGACGACTGCGGTATAGAATCAACGCGCGAATCTAGAGAACAGGAGGAGAGACCAGGAAATGAAGAAGCGTCTTGTTGCACGTCAGCTGTTGCTGGTCGTGGTTGTCACTGTGGTGCTGATCGCGGCCCAGTGTGGCCCGCCGGCCAGGCCAGAACCTGCGCCGACCGACACGCCGGTTCCGGAGGCGACGCCGACTCCCACGGAAGAGGCGGCTGTCGAAGAACCCGAGACCGCTGCTGAGGAGACCGCTGAGGCGGAAGCGGTTGAAGACGAGTCTCAGGAGATCATTACCGAGGTGGTGGAGGAGTCCCAGGCGGCCAAGGCGACGGAGCTCGAGGCCGGCATCACCATTGTCAGCGATGAGGAGGTGAGCAGCCCGCGCACCGAACGAGGGGGCGATTATCTGGACGTGTCTACCTCCGACGCGGTC
>JAUVRU010000108.1 GCA_030597485.1 Anaerolineae bacterium | reverse complement strand
TTCCACGCGGTTGGCCTGGCACCAACGCTAATGCTCTCCGCGCTGTACTTCCTGGATCGGGCACTGATCACAAGTGATGATCGGCGCGGCCTGTGGACGAAGCCCCCCATTGGCCCCCATGTACCCTCGAAAGGGGCCACCGCAACCCGATGGCAGATCTGTTTGAGCGGGCTGTTCTTCCTGCTGGCGCTAGGCACCAAGGAAGACATCTCGCTGAACGTCTTCGTGTTCGGGCTGTATCTGTTGCTGCTGCGCCGCCGCTGGCGACCCGGCCTGGCTCTGAGCATCGTCGGTTTGGCCTGGTTCTATGTGGCCGTGTACGTCATCATCCCGGCCAGCCGACCCGGAGGCGAGCAGTCAGCCTATCTCGGTTTTTTCACCGGGCTGGGCGACACACCACTGGAGATCCTCCTCTCGCCATTTCGTATGCCCGGCAAGGTAGCAGCATTGGTAACATCGCCAGACGTGATTCGGGGGATAGGGATGCTGACCTTGCCGCTGGCCCTGGTGCCCTTGATCGGGTGGCCCTTTTTGGTCGCGGCCGCTCCCACTTTGGCCATCACCCTCCTCAGCGAAAACCCCAACATGCATCGTCTGGAAACGTACCACTACGCCGCCCCAGCCATTCCGTTCTTGATGCTGGCAGCGATAGACGGGGCGGCGCGACTGTCAGGCTTGATCGAGAGGTACGGCCACGGCCGCCGCCCTGCCATATCCCTCACTCGCCGCAACGCGGTGATGATCGTCGTCCTCGTTATGTTGTTGGCGTCAGTCGTTTATCATCATTTTCGTGGTTACTCGCCATTGGCACGGCCCTTCCACTGGCCACAGGTCACGGCCCATCAGCAGGTGGGTGACGCCCTGGCAGCCTCCATCCCCCCCGAGGCACCGGTGGTGGCTCAGGCGGAACTGATCCCGTTGGTGGCCCGCCGTCCCTGGGTCCAAGTATGGCAAGGCCCCTTCGACGAACGAGCGGACTACTTCCTGCTGGACGTATCCCACCCGGCTTTTGTGAACCGCAACGGTGCCCAGGAACAGCTGCTGGCAGATATGTCTTTCGACCTGACAGTGGGGCCGATTGCTTCACAAGACGGGTATCTGCTGCTGCAACGCGGGGCGCCCCGGGTCCCCACCTCGCCCGAGTTCTTCGACTTCATCTATGCCAATCCGCCCGGGGATGCCACCCCGGTGGACGCTACCTTCGGTGATGCGCTGCAACTGGTCGCCTTCGAGACCGCCCGTTCCTACGCCGACCGCGAGGATGAGCCCTTGCTGACACTGTATTGGCGCGTGTTGGAACCCCCAGCTGAGGACTACTTGATCGCCATCTTCCTGCTGGATGAGACCGGCTTGCCGGTAGGGGCCACCCTGTACCAGCAACCATTGACAGTGTGGTGGCCCACCAGTCGCTGGGAGCCGGGGGAGACCGTACGCCTGCCGGCCAATACCTTCCCCTGGTGGGCCGGCGACCGGACCCAATTCGGATACGGGGTGGCAGTAGTGAGCGGCAACGATCCGTGGGACGTGGCCGCCCGGCTTCCCATCGTGCGAGCTGGCGAAGGCCCGGCCCCGATTGACGAAGGCACCCTGCTGCCATTGGCCAGGTTCAGGAGAATCGCGAACATCCCTTATGCACGGTAAGAGACCGTCGCTTTCACACGCAAAGGACTGGGGCGTCGCCGCCTTGATGGCGGTCGCGGGCCTGGTCGCCTACCTGTCTACGCTGGCGCCCACGGTCCTCGACGGCGATGCCGCACTGTTCCAGTACACGCCATCGGTGCTGGGAGTGACCTACCCCACCGGCTACCCAACCTACATGCTGCTCGGCCATTTGTGGAAGGTGTTGGTCCCCGTTGGCTCCGTTGCCTACCGGATGAATCTTCTCTCAGCAGTTTGCGGCGCGCTGGCCCTGGCCTTCGTCTATCTGGCGCTGAGCCGGCTCCTCGACAGCCGGCTGGGGGCACTGTCGGCAACACTCATCTTCGCCACCGTGCCCACCTATTGGCGTTGGGCGACCGAAGCCAAGATCTACACGCTGCACATCCTGCTTCTGAGCGGCATCCTGTTCCTGTTGACCCGGCGCCAGCAAGGGACAGAACAATCGCCGGGCCGTCGTCCTCTCCGCCAGCAGGTCAATCTTGCCCTGTCAGCGCTTCTGTTCGGGCTGGCATTGGGAAACCACAGTACCACCGTGCTGCTGGCTCCTGGCCTGTTCCTGCTCTATTGGCTCGACAACGGATCTGACACGGGAAGCACCTGGAGATCTCTGGTGCGCCTGGTGCCATTCCTGCTGGTGCCGGTGCTCTTGTACCTGTACGTTCCGGTACGCGCCGGGTGGCTCCTGGCACAAGAGGGCACTCTTGCCGGCCTGACGGTCCCGGTGGCGGTGGCACGGGGCCTGGTAACCGATTTCTACCGTCCGGGCATCGGCGGTCTCATTCACTATTTCACCGCCGCCGACTTCACTGGCGGGGTGACAACTGGTTGGGGCCAGGTGCCGCACAATCTGGTAACCGTCTACTGGCCCCTGGTGCGTGCTGACTTCACGCTGTGGGGAGTGGCGCTGGCGGCAGCGGGCGCTGTCTATCTGGCCGTGGCCCGACCGCGCCGTTTCTGGCCGCTGTTCTTGATGTATGTTGCTCTCATCCCCTTCGTGTTGACCTACGGCCAGGGTGAGCAGTCGGCCTTCCTGTTGCCATCGAGCCTGATGTTGGCCACCTTCTGTGGAGCAGCCGTGGCTGGGGGATGGCGCTTGATAAACCTGTGGGCTGAACGCCCATCGGAACCCGGGCCTTCGAGCGAGGGTCTGGCTTCCCTGAGAAGGCTTCTCACTCGTGGAGTCCCGTCGCTGGTGCTGCTGGCGGCCGTGGCCTGGCTGCCGATACACAACGCTCGCCACAACGTGTTCTGGCTATCCGCCAAATGGGATGATTCAACCTACCGGTACTGGACCGACGCTCTGGCTCATCCGATGGACCAGGGAGCCGGCGTGCTGGCCCACTGGGGGGACTTGACCTCCTTCTGGTATCTTCAACACACGGAGGGCCTGCGCCCCGATCTGTATGGCCTGTATCCCCCCACGGAAGCGGTGGTGACAGGGTGGCTGGACGCGGGTCGCAGCCTGTACGTGGCCGGTCCCCTCCAGGGATGGGGCGACAGACTGGCTGGTGACTACCATCTGTTGCCCTGGGGCCGTCTGGTGCGGGTAGCCCCCAGGGATGCCGACCCGCTGACCCTGCTGCCAGACCTGGACGCTCTGCCTGGGGCAACAATCTTCGACAACCGGCTGGAACTGCTGTCAGCCAGTTTCGACGCCCAGACGCGGTCGGCCGGGGTCTTGCCCGTGACCCTGGCCTGGCAGACAACCAGGACCCTCCCGGCCAACATGCGCATCTCGCTGCGTCTGGTTGCCGGGGATGGGACGCCAGTGGCCCAATCAGATGACACCTTGCTCAGCGGCTGGCTTTCGGCCACCAGGCTCCCCGCTGATCAGGTGTTCCTCAGTTTCCACCGGTTCAAGCTGCCAGCCGGCACCCTGCCCGGCAGCTACCACCTGCAAATGGCACTTTCTGTGCCCAAGGATGGCGAATGGCTCCTGAGTGATGGGCAGTCCGTTCTCGATATCGGTGAGGTCGTGGTAACCGCTGCTGACCCAGGCCAGCCACTCGACCCGTGGGATGAGTATAAACCGGTGAATGGCGCCAGTTTCGGCGACGAGATTCGGTTGGTGGGATATGACTACAGCGTGACGCGCGCACGGCAAGGCAAGGGATTCGCTGCCCGCCTCTTGTGCCAGGCAAAACGTCCCCCGGCCGCCGACTACACCCTGCTGGTGGAGATGGTGGATGGCGGTGGCCGGGTGTGGCGCGACTGGCATCACGTCCCAGCCAACGGCCGGGCGCCGACATCCACCTGGGCCACCGGCCAGGCAGTACGTGACCAGGTTGATCTGGTGCTGCCGGCGGAAGCCCCTCCCGGTGACAACAGCCTGCGCACCCGCCTTTCCTGGCTACGGCCCGACGGCACCCGTCTGCCGGTACGCCGCTGGGGGCTGCCTCTCGGAAACAGCGTGACCCTGCCTGGCGTGCGCGTCGTGGAAAAGGAAGGCCGCGTCTTCGAGCCCCCCCCGATGCAGCACATTGCGAACGCCAACTTCGACGACACCATTCAGCTGCTGGGCTATGACCTGCCGGTGACCAGCCTGGTGCCGGGCGACCCCTTGCCGCTCACGCTGGTGTGGCAGAGCCGCACGTCGGACATACGAGCGTCGTACACCGTGTTCGCCCACCTGATTGGGCCGGATGGAGAGATCCACGCCCAGGGAGACAAAGTCCCCGGCTTCAGGAGCAAACAGCCCACCACCAGCTGGGCAATGGGCGAGGTGATCACAGACCCCATCTCGATTCCCCTGGCCCCTGACACACCACCTGGCAAGTATGCCGTTCAGGTTGGGCTGTACCTGGCCCCCGACGGGCCGCGCCTGCCACTGCGAGATGAAACCGGCACCATTCTGGGCGACACCGTGGGATTGAGGCAGGTTGAGGTCGCCACCGGTGCCGATTCCCAGTAGGGGCAACCCTTGTGGTTGACCCCTTTGTGGTTGCCCCCCTTGTGGTTGCCCCTCGTGTGGTTGCCCCTCTTGTGGTGGACCCCCCTGTGGTTGCCCCTCGTGTGGTTGCCCCCCTTGTGGTTGACTCCCACCGGGCAGGCTCCTGAATAGCGCAAGGGTCCTTTCCCGATTGCTTTGCCCTTGCCGCACCGAGACCACTTCAAACACACGCCGCCCCGGGGTACAGTGATTCTCAACTACCAGGAAACGCACCCCGCAGCAACTGCTGGCTTCCCAAAGATGCAGGTCCGTCGTACAATAGGAGACAGAAACGGGAGAGCCATCTGTCCGAAGTGCGATTGCTCTACCCATTGAGAAAGGAAAAGCTAAATGCAACCGCCTAAAAGCTATATTCTTGACATGGACGGTGTGCTTGTAAGCGGACGTACCATGATCCCCGGCGCAAATGGCTTCATCAAGCGGCTTGAGAAGCGCAGCGCCCGCTATCTGGTGCTGACCAACAATCCTATCTACACCCCAGGCGACCTGGCGCACCGGCTCCATACCATCGGTCTCGACATCCCGGCTGATCGCATTTTTACCTCGGCCAGGGCCACCGCCCGCTTCCTGAAACGCCAGCGACCCAATGGAACCGCCTTCGTCGTCGGCGAGAGTGGGCTGACCACAGCTATTCACGACGCCGGCTACGTGATCACCGACACCAACCCTGACTATGTGGTATTGGGCGAAACTCTGTCCTACACCATGGAACTGATCACCAAAGCGATGAGATTGGTGGCAGACGGGGCCAGATTCATCGCTACCAATCCGGACCCTACCGGGCCGTCAGAGGCCGGGATCACGCCTGCATGTGGCGCCATGGCGGCACTCATCGAAAAAGCTACCGGGGTGAGCCCTTTCTTCGTGGGCAAACCCAACCCGCTGATGATGCGCACCGCCCTCAACTATCTGGACGTTCACTCCGAGGACACCGTCATGGTGGGCGACCGCATGGACACCGACATCATCGCCGGTGTCGAGAGCGGCATGGAGACCATCCTGGTGCTGACCGGCGTCACCCGGCGCGAGATGGTGGACCGGTTCCCATACGTCCCCACCAAAATCGTGGAATCGGTGGCCGACATCAAGCCCTGAGCCTCAGGGAAGTGCGGGAGGAAGCACTCCTCGCATCCAGACATTATGATGTTGTCTCCCCGCTCCCGGCCTGCCCGGCGGGCTATTGCTTGAGAACTGAACGCCTGCAGTGGAAACACGGAATCCTACAGGAGGTACCCGGTGCGCCTGGAAACCAATGACCACCAGGTGGAGCGTGTGGCCCGACGGCTGGTCGAGCTGAACTGGAAATCAGCCGGCTTCCCAGCGCTGGAAGCCGCCCCGCCGGGTCACCAGCCAGACCAGATGGTGGACTTTTTCTTCTTCAACTCGGCGCTCTTGTTCGACTTCTATGGTCTTGAATCTGAGCTCGACGGCGAGTACCTGAAGGGATCTGATCTGTTCCTGGCATTTGCCCGGAGAAGGGCGATTCAGGAACCGGATTTCTTCACCGCCGCCCGTATGGCTGAGCTCAGCCTGGAGGAGTATCAGGCGGCCTATGCCCCCGATGGGGATCCGGCCCACACGCTGATCAATCGGGCGCAGGAGCGTGTCGCCATCCTGCGTGACCTGGGACAGGGCCTGCTGCGAGACTATCGGGGTGCGGACGACGAGCCATACCTGTCACCCCGGCTGCTGGCGGCCTGCAATGGCCGGTTACGCACCCCGGAGGGTACCGGCCTGCTGGATCGGCTGGCCAACTTCGAGGGTTACAACGACCCTCACTTCAAGAAGGCATTTGTCTTCCTCAAGGCCGTGGACAATCTGGCTATGTTTCACCCCCAGGATCGAGACCAGCTGTTCATCCCGGTTGACTATCACCTGATTCGGATGGCCTTGCGCACCGGCCTGGTGACGGTCACCGACCCGACCCTGGCCGAACAACTCAGGAACCAGAGGGATGCCAGCCAGAGCGATGACCTGGAGATCCGGCAGGGGGTCAAGCTGGCGTACAAGGCGTTGGAGCACATCTCAGGCATCGCCGTTTTCGTCCTGGACGAGATGTTCTGGACGATTGGCCGCAGCTGCTGCCACTACAGTCGTCCTACCCGCTGCACAACCTGCGATCTCACCGATTGCAGCGTGATGAAGTCCTTCGACTACCGGTGTCCCGGTCACTGCCCGCTGGCAACCGTGTGCCTGGGTGCAGGGGACGAGACGTATCGGGCGCTGTTCGAGCCCCACCTGACCACGACCTTCTATTAGTTCGCATGCTCTTCTTGATATTGGGCAACGAAAACACATCCACGAAGTGCACGAAGAAACATATCATCCCGGTCCCTG
>JAUVRU010000515.1 GCA_030597485.1 Anaerolineae bacterium | reverse complement strand
GCTGGATCGCTGCCGGCCAATCTACGAGACCTTGCCCGGCTGGGGCGTTGACATCACCCACGTTCGCACCTTCGCCGATCTGCCGCAGCGGGCTCGTGAGTATGTGGCGCGTGTGGAGGAGCTGGGGTCCGGTCCGGACACCGGCGGCATCCCGGCGTCCTACATCTCGGTCGGGCCAAGACGCGACCAAACCATTCACCGGCGACCGTTATGAGAGATCCCAAGTGGCTCTGGCTCACCACCGCCGTGGCCCTGCTCCTCGGTCTCATTGTTGCTTTGCTGGTGGGGTGCGATTTCCCACCCGCTCAACCCACAGTGTCGCCCGGCACGCCTATGGGCACACCGTTGCCGATCTCGCCGGATCTGACCACCGTTCCGACGGACACCACCCCAGTGGCCGGTCCCACCTCCGAGGCGGTGGGCACGGCCATCACCTTGACCATGTGGACCACCGAAGCCTTCTCACCCACACAGACCATCACCAGCGGCCGGATCTTGGCTCAGGCTGCCGCCGCCTTTGAAGACGCCGCTGCGGTGGGGCGCCCAGATCCAACGGGCGCTGAGCCCCATGTGCGGCTGCGATTTGTGCTCAAAAAACCCTATGGCAAAGGTGGTGTCCTCGACTACTTGCTCACCACTAAGGCGGTCGTCCCCGACCTTCTGCCTGACCTGGTGGTCATGGACGTGGACGAACTGGCCAGCGCTGTGCAGGCAGGGTTGCTGCAGCCGCTCGACGATCTGCTGCCAGCTGACCTGGTAGGCGACCTGTATCCCTTTGCCCGCGATGCGTCCACTCTTGACGGGCGCCTGTACGGCTTGCAGTTCCAGGCTGACCTGGATCATCTGGTCTACGACACGGGCAAGATGACCATTCCGCCTAGCTCCTGGCCCGGAGTCCTTGCCAAACCCGGCCCCTACATCTTTCCGGCGGGAGGGCAGGCAGGAAGTGTCAACGATGCCTTTCTGATGCAGTACCTGGCTGTACACCCCTGGTCTCCTGAAGGCGATGGCGCTGAGGATCCGGTGGAGCCGTTTCTGGAGGCTGAGAGTCTGACGGCTGTCCTGCAATACTACCAGGACGGTACATCGCGGGGTATCTTCCCTGCGGGGATCTTGAACTACCACACCACCGACGACTCCTGGCGCGATTTCTTGGCCGGGCAGGCTGCCATGGCCCATGTCAGTGCCCACCAGTACCTGACCGAGCGGGAGCGCTCACACAGCTCGTCTGCGGCGCCGATTCCGGCGATCAACGGAGCGGCGCAGGCCATCAACCGGGGGCAGGTGATGGCCTTGGTTGCCTCCGATCCCATCCGCCAATCCGCCGCTGTCGAGTTCATGGTGCGGTGGATGGCTCCCGAAACCAACGCTGGCTGGAATCGGGCCACGGACAACCTGCCTACACGTCAAGCTGCGCTGCCCCATTGGGACGCGGGAGACAGCTATACCCCCTTTATCCACCAGCAGTTACAGGCGACTCGACCCCGCCCCTCGATACCCAACTACGCTCGGACTGCGGCTGCCCTGCAGCAGGCAGTGGAAGCCGTGCTCACCGGGGCTGCCACGCCCGAGGAGGCGGCTGCCCAGGCTATTGAGGCTGAATTGGGATTTAGACCACAATGAGCAAAACAAAGAATCAGAGACCCAATAGACGACAGAGATAACGGGTGGGAGATGAGGAAGAATGAGCATCAAGTTTGGCACCGACGGCTGGCGCGCTGTCGTTTCTGATACCTTTACGTTCAACAACCTGCGGCTGGTGGCGCAAGCCATTGCTGACTATGTTCGCCGTGAAGGTCCCACTCCTGTGGGCGAGGGCCGCGATCCAGAGGTGGTGATCGGCTTTGACACGCGGTTCCTCTCGGATCGGTATGCTACCGAAGTAGCGCGTGTGATGGCTGGCAATGGCATTGTTGCCTGGCTGACCCGTGCCGATGCGCCTACTCCGGCCATCTCCTACAGCGTGACTGACAAAAGGGCTGCGGCCGGGATCATGATCACTGCCAGTCACAATCCGCCTCGCTACAACGGCTTGAAACTCAAGGCAGCGTATGGTGGCGCGGTTTCGCCGCAACAGGCGCGGCGGGTGGAACACTATCTGGAAGAAGCCGAGGCCCAAGCCCGAGGCCCCAACATCATGGACTATCATCGTGCCCTGGACCAGGGCCTCATCCGCCGGTTTGATCCTGTATGGGCCTATTATGAGCACGTGGCCCAGTTGGTGGACCTGGATGTGATTTCTAACGGCGAACTACGGGTCGTGGCCGACGCCATGTACGGTTCGGGCCGGGGGTGCATCGCGGAGATGTTGTCTCGCACCCGGTGTCACGTTCACGAAATCCGTGGTGAGATGAACCCCGGTTTTGGCGGCATCCACCCGGAACCGATCGCCAAGTACCTGAATGCCCTGGTGGCCGCTATCAACAGCAATCACGCCGATGTGGGTCTGGCCACCGATGGCGATGGCGACCGCATCGGCGCGATGGACGCCCGGGGAAACTTTGTAGATCCTCACCACACTTTTGCCCTGGCCCTGCGCTACCTGGTGGAGAGACGTGGCTGGAAGGGGACTGTGGTCAAAACGGTCTCCACAACAATAATGGTGGACCGCCTGGCCGCCAAGTACGGCCTGGCCGTGAGAGAGACACCGGTTGGCTTTAACCACATAGCTGACCATATGCTCCAGGGCGACGTGCTCATCGGGGGGGAAGAATCGGGGGGGATTGCCATCAAAGGCCATATCCCCGAGGGAGACGGCGTGCTGATGGGCCTGCTTCTACTGGAGAT
>JAUVRU010000411.1 GCA_030597485.1 Anaerolineae bacterium | reverse complement strand
TTGGGTACGACCTGCACGGCTGCCGGACGGTATGCTTGGGTGACAGGCTTACTCTTTGGCGTAGCCGGATTCATTTGACAACGACGTCGCCATAGCGTATAATGTGGTCAGTCAAATAGAGTTCTGACAATCTTCGGGGCAGGGTGAGGCCCACCTGACTGGTGAAGGAAGGTCCAGGTGGGGCGATTCCCGACCGGCGGTAAGGCTGTGGGAGGACAGGTGACTGTCCCCCGGCCGAGCCCGCGACCCCCATGCGTCAACCCAGGGAATTGGTCGCATAGGTGGGGGTGCGGGGAATGGAGGGGGTAGAGCCGGTGAAAAGCCGGAGCCGACGGTATAGGCCGGATGGGAGAAGGTGGGCAGGGTGGCGTGTGGGCTGGCACGGCAGAAACTGGTGTGACTGTGCGTGCAAGTCGGCATGGGTGCCCCCTCCCCGAAGGCGTGAACCGCCTTCGGTTTTTTTGTGGTCTCTCGTCTGTCCCGACGCCATATCTGCCGGCCGGGTGGAACGTGGGCCGGCCAAGTCCTCGAATGGACCAGGCCCCAGCCAGGGGACCTGTTTGCCGGGGGTGCGACCATGCAAGACACAAGTCGTTTGTCACGATGCCGGCGTGTGGGAGCGGCCGGGGCCCGGCTGGTATCTGGCTCCTGGTTGAGAGCTGTCTCTCGGCCGTGGCTACGCCTTGAGGTGCTGTTTCTGCCACTGCCCTTGGTGTTGTTGGTGGCCGGGTGGCAGGTGTTGGTTTGGATTGCCGGCTATCCTGCCTTTATCCTGCCATCGCCGGCTGATGTGGCCGCTGTCGGCGTACGGGTGATCGCCAACGGCACGCTCTGGCACCACATGCGGGTGACTCTGTCGGAGGTGGGCGCCGGACTGGTCCTGGGCTTGCTCGCGGCCAGCCTGTTGGGCTATCCCCTGGCCAAGAGCAGACGGCTGGAACGTCTGGCGGCCCCTTATCTGGTTGTGTCACAATCAGTGCCGGTGGTGGCCATTGCGCCGCTGCTGATCATCTGGTTCGGGTCGGGCCGGCTGAGCAAGGTGCTGGTGTGCGCTCTCATCGTCTTCTTTCCCCTCCTGGTCAATATCATGGTGGGCATTCGGTCGGTGGAGGAAGAGTTACAGGAACTGATGCGGTCGTTAGAAGCCAGCCGCTGGCAGACGTTCCGGCTGCTGGAGGTGCCGTCGGCGCTGCCCGTGCTGTTCGGTGGACTGCGCATCGGCGTCACGCTGTCGGTAGTGGGGGCTGTCGTGGGTGAGCTGCTGGGGGCTGATCAGGGTTTGGGATTCCTGATCAATCAGGGCCGGGGGCTTTTCAACACCCCGCTGGTCTTTGTGGCCATCATGGCCCTGGTGGCCATTGCAATGGTGTTGTATGGGGCAGTCATGCTGTTGGAAAGACGGCTGCTGCGGTGGCAAGGCTAATACCCCATCACAAGGATCATGACATGAGAGAGGTCGCGCCCACAAGGGCCGCATCTGACTTGTCAGCATCACTGTGGTGGGGCACTGGCGGGACATTATCAGGGGGATCTTCGTCATGCGTCTCGTCGTGACCGGCGCCCACGGCCCGCTGGGCAAATCAATTCAGGCTGCCCACTCCGGGCTGCATCCTCGGCCAGGACCGTGCCGGCTGGCGGGTGCCGAGCTGATTCCGGTTGACGTGCCGGACTGGGACATCACCGATCCTGACCAGGTGTCGCGGCTGGCCGACGTGAAACCGGCTGTGGTCATTCATTGTGCTGCGATGACCGACGTGGACAGCTGCGCGCGCAATCCCGAGCTGGCTTTCAAGGTGAACGCCTTTGGTACCCAGAATGTGGCGCTGGCGTGCCAGCGAGCGAACGCTGCTATGGTCTGCGTCAGCACCAATGAGGTGTTTGATGGCACCGCGTCCCGACCCTATCTGGAGTTTGATGCCACCCATCCCATCAATCCCTATGGTTTGTCCAAACTGGCAGGAGAACAGATGGCCAGCCGGTTGCTGCACCGGTTATACATCGTGCGCATCTCGTGGCTCTTTGATCGCGGCGGCAACAACTTCGTCAGCAAGATCCTGGCGGGGGCGGATCAGCGGGGACAGCTGCAGGTGGTCAGCGATGAGGTTGCCAACCCGACCTATGCTCCGGACCTGGCGGCGGCCATCTTGCACCTGATCGAGACCGAGCACTACGGCATCTATCACCTGGTCAACAAGGGCCATTGCTCGCGCTACGAGTTCGCCCAGGAGATCGTCAGGCAGGCCGGCCGGGGGGACATCCCGGTCCATCCCATCACCAGCGACCAGTTCCAGCGAGCCTCCACCCCGCCCGCCTTTGCGCCGCTGGACAATACAGTGGGCGCCTCTTTGGGCATCGAGCTGCGTCCCTGGCAGGAGGCGCTGGGGGACTGCTTCTAGACCTCGCGCACGTCCACGATTTCCAACACGAGTGCCTTGATCTTGTCGACAATCTCGTCCTTGTCGACGTTGGCCACCTTGATGGTGATCAAGCTGCTCTGGGCGTCTTCGCCCCAGAAAGTTCCCAGGCTGATGATGTCTCCGCCCAGCTCTGCCACCGCGTTGGCCAGCGCTGCCAGCTCACCCCGGCGGTCGGGACACAACACGGTGAGACGCACCCCCTGGTCCCGGGCACCGAGCAGCTCCATAAACGCTTTGAAGATGTCCGTTTCGGTGATGATGCCCACCAGATTGCCCTCTCGCATCACCGGCAGCCCGCCGATTCTGTGGTCTACCATCAGGCGAGCAGCCTCCTCAATGGGGTCGTCGTGCTCGACGGTGATGACGTCTTCGGTCATCACCTGGCTCACCTCGATGCGTGAATAGCGGTAGTGCATTTCATATACCGACAGCGAGGTGGCGGGGGATGGCGCCGCATAGAGCAGATCCGTCTGCGACACGATTCCCACCAATTCGCCCTCGTCACCGACGACGGGAAAGCGGCGGATCCTCTCTTCTTTCATGCGCTTGAGCGTGGCGTCCACCGGCGCGTCCGGCCTGACCGTCAGGGGATGTTTGCCCATACGTTCGTGGACTAGCATGGTGTCATCTCCTCTGCATAGGTAAAGAAGCGGAAATCCAGGGATGTACGGTGCTCCATTATAGCACACACTGGCGCGTTCTGTCTATGCCTGGGCAAACCGGGTGTCCTAAGGCCGGGTCATCTCCGTCCTGCAGGGAGGGCGTCAACCAGTTGAGGACTCCATATCGTGCTTGACGCGGGGGAAGGAACGGATATGATAGGGTTTACTGCGTCGCACTGCTCTGACAGTACCGGTCACTGCGCCGTATCAGCGGCAGGGGCGACAACCTATTCCCGGGAGAGTCCATGGGCTGGGAGGGGGGAACATGAGGGGTACCAGAGGGCGTGGTCGGATTTGCACGGCAGCGGTCTTGAGCGTCATCCTCTTCCTGC
>JAUVRU010000278.1 GCA_030597485.1 Anaerolineae bacterium | reverse complement strand
GAGGCGATGGTCGAGCGGGTGGGTGAGGGTGCGGGTGCGGGGGTGGGTGTGGGGGCGGGGGAGGGGGAGGGGGAGGGGGAGCGGGCGATCGCTCGGAAGCCATTGCCTGCCCCAGCCGATATCGGGTTGAGATGGGCAGACGAGGTCGCACAGGGGCAACATGAGACGGAAGAGGGACCCGAAAAGAAGGGGGCACAGCGTCGACAGAAACGTCATTTGGTGTATGACGAGGAGTTGGGTGAAGTGGTGCCACAGCACCGCCACAAGCCAGGACGCGGGCGCGACGAGTGGGACGAGAATCTCTAGGATCAGAAGTACATCGAATGAAGCATGTCGTGCAACGAACCTGCATAGCCTGTCGCCGGGCAAGGCCCAAGAAGGCGATGATCCGCGTGGTTCGTGCGCCCGACGGAAGCATCCGCGTAGACGAAACCGGCAAGGCCAATGGACGAGGGGCATACCTGTGCAGAAGCCGGCAATGCTGGCACCAGGCAATCGGCGGCACCCAACCTGCCCAGAAGTGCCGACTGGCCTCTGCGCTCAAGGCCGTGCCGACGGAGAGCGAGTGGATTGCGCTGCAGGAGTACGCGCGGCAACTGCCGGAGGTGGATAATACGAGGTCTGGCATCCTGAGTTGAGGTGCTGGACAGGGGGGACTGGCGAAGGTCCCCACCCGTAGACAAGGATGGATCAACCCAAGGAGCTCCAGAATCCGGCTGACGACTGTGTTGTCGCCGGGAAGATCAAGAGAGCAACACAGAAGTGAGCAGAATCAATATGACCACGCACCAGCGGGAGGGACAGCTATGACAGCTATGGACGGTTGAGCCTCTCGGCCCTGTGCCGCCTGTCCCCTGCTTTCGCCTCACTGTTTCCCTCTCGGGTCTTCCAGTGCCAGTCTACCCAATCTGTAAGCTTCTGTGCTGAGTGTCTTGCGGTCGTGCGGTCACCGAGCCCAGCGTGGCTCGGCTGCCCTCAAAGCAGCCTGCAAGTGGCAACCTGGTGATTCCACCTGAGCAGGTCACCGGATTCTGGCCCGGAAATAGATCGAAGTTCAAACACCTGAACTGACGTGCATTAACCTGTAGCCTTCCGGGAGGGCTACACGATGTCCAATTCGGTTCCACGCGAGAGAGGGGGTTGTCTATGAGCGGTGAAGAGAGCAAACCAGCGGTGGATGGCAACGAGGAACGTATCGTCCAAGTGCCGCCCAGTCTCACTGTCCGCGATCTGGCCGGGCTGATGGATGTCAGCCCCATTGACATCATAAAGCAGATGATGAACGATGGCATCATGGCCAACATCAACCAGCAGATCGATTTCGACACCGCTGCCATTGTGGGCAGCGAGATGGGATTCGAGATTGTGCCCGAGCTCTTCGAAGAAGAAGATGCCCCCCGGGCAGAACCAGGAGTCCCCCCCAGATGGCGCTTCATCAGCGATGAAGACCCTGCCAACCTGAGACCACGGCCGCCAATCGTGACTGTGCTGGGCCACGTAGACCACGGAAAGACCACCCTGCTTGACAGTATCCGCGAAACGAACGTGCAGGCCAGCGAGGCTGGCGGCATTACCCAGCATATCGGGGCGTATCAGATAGATGTGCAGGGACGCAAGATCACCTTTCTGGACACGCCCGGCCACGAGGCATTCACAGCTATGCGTGCCCGTGGTGCTCAGTGCACCGACCTGGTTATTCTGGTGGTTGCGGCTGATGACGGAGTAATGCCCCAGACTCGGGAGGCCATTGACCACGCCAGAGCAGCGCAAGTACCGATCTTGGTCGCTCTCAACAAAGTGGACAAGTCCAATGCCAACATCGACCGCGCCAAGCAGGAACTGGCCGATGTTGACCTCCTGGCCGAGGACTGGGGCGGTGAAGTGATATGCGTCCCGATATCGGCCAAAGAGCGACAGGGCATCGAGGAGCTATTGGAGAACATCTTTCTGGTCACCGAGGTGGCTGAGCTGAAAGCCAATCCCGACCGTCCCGCTCAAGGGACTGCCATTGAAGGGACGCTGAATGAACGCCAGGGCGTCACTGTCACTCTGCTGGTCCAGAACGGTACTCTGCATATCGGCGACGTCGTCGTCATCGGTGACCGCTGTGGCAAGGTAAGGGCCATGTTCGATGACCAGGGAAACCGCATCCAAGAGGCCGGTCCCTCCATGCCAGTGGCTATCCTTGGCATGCCGTCCGTGCCCACCTCGGGAGACCTGTTCGAAGTGGTCGAGTCGGACCGCGTCGCCCGCGATCTCATCGCCGTTCGCGTCGACGCCGCACGCGAGGCCGCCAAGGTGTCACCTCGCGTCATCACCCTCGATGATATCTTCCAACGCATGCAAGCAGGGGACATCAAAGAGCTCAACTTGGTTTTGAAAGCGGACGTGCAAGGATCCATCGAGCCCATCGCCAAGTCACTGGCCAGTCTCGGCAGCGACGACTTGAAAGTGAATATCCTCCACCAGGGAACCGGCAACATCAGCGAATCCGATGTGATGCTGGCGGTTGCGTCGTCCGCCACCGTCATCGGCTTCAACGTGGAGATCGACTCCGCTGCCCAACGCCTGGCTGAGGTTGAGGCGGTGGACGTGCGGCGCTACCATGTCATCTACAGGCTGATCGAGGACATAGACAAGGCCCTCCAGGGGCTGTTGGAGCCAGTTTACCGCGACGTCGTGACTGGACGGGCCGAAGTGAAAGCCATCTTCAGGATCCCGCGCAGGGGCAGTATCGCCGGCTCTTACGTTGTCGACGGCCAGATAACGCGCAACGGACTGGCACACGTCTTGCGTGGCGAGGAGCAGATCTACGAAGGAAAGATAGCGTCGCTCAAGCGGTTCACCGAGGATGTGCAAGAAGTGGCCTCCGGGTACGAATGTGGGATTGGGCTGGAAAAGTTCAACGACTGCCAGGAGGGTGACGTCATCGAGTGTTATCAGAAGGAACAAGTATAGCGCTCCGAGGAAGCCGCGGATGACCACCAGACGGCAACGCCAGGTAGCGGAACTGCTACACGAAGAAATCAGCCTGCTCCTCCAGCGTCAAGCGAGAGACCCGCGCCTCAATCCCGTCACCGTCACCGGCGTCGATGTCACGCCAGACCTGCAAAACGCGCGTGTGTACGTCAGTGTGTTGGGAGACAGTCACGACGTGCAGCAAGCTATGGCCGGCCTCGAAGGTGCCGCCGGGTTCTTGCGACGCCAGCTGGGCGATTCACTGTCGCTGCGCGTCACACCGAGACTCACTTTTCGGCTGGACAACTCCTTTGAGCAGGGATCTCGCATCGACCGGCTATTGGACACGCTCTTTGACGATAGCCAACGTACAGAGAAGGACGCCGAATGAGTGGGATATCGGTCGCGGCTAGGCCACATCCACGTACCTGCAGGCACGTCGACGGCATCCTCAACATAAACAAACCGCGCGGAATGACGTCTCACGATGTAGTAGACTGCGTGCGCCGACTGTTCGGCCAGCGCAAGGTCGGTCACGCTGGCACGCTGGATCCTATGGCCACCGGTGTGCTGCTGCTGTGTCTGGGGCAGGCGACCCGCGTGGCCGAGTACCTTATGCGTGGCCGCAAGACGTACCGGGGCACTGTCTGGCTGGGTGTCACCACAGATACCTACGATGCAGAAGGTACGGTCACTCATTCTATGCCTTCCTTCACAGTGTCGCTCGACGAGATAAGGCACGCCCTGACCGCCGCCCAGGGGATCACCCAACAGATCCCGCCTCCCTTCTCGGCTGTCCGGCACAACGGTCAGCGGCTGTACTGCCTCGCCCGGCAAGGCATAGAAGTCCAGGCCAAACCCCGTCCGATCGAGATCGAGGAGATTCGTTTGATCGCGTGGGAATCACCTCGACTGTCTCTTGAAGTCACCTGCTCACCAGGAACTTATGTTCGATCGTTGGCCCACGATCTCGGCCAGGAGTTGGGCGTGGGGGCGCATCTGTCAGCATTGGCACGCCTGGCGAGCGGTCCTTGGAAGATAGGGGATTCAGTTTCCCTGGACCACCTTCGGGCAGCGGTGCAGGCCAATGACTGGCAACGCCTGCTGCACCCGGTGGATGCTGCCCTGCAGGACTTCGAACGGATCGATCTCTCTCGCGAAATGGTGCCCCTGGTCACCCACGGGCAAACCATTCCGCTCGATCATGTGCCACGCACGAACATGGCACGTGCCTACACACCAGATGGTACTCTCTTGGCACTGCTGCCGCCATCCGACCCACCCGACTGCTGGCGGCCCAAGAAGGTCTTCCCACTCTGCCAGACCTCGCG
>JAUVRU010000525.1 GCA_030597485.1 Anaerolineae bacterium | reverse complement strand
GGCCGGTAGATGCCCACGAAGTGTGGCATCCAGAGGTTCCAGTTGCTGGCGTACGCGTTCGGCTCGTGGGTTTGAACCTGGAACACCCCCGGCGCCGTGGGGCTGGATTCAATCCCTGTGGAGACAGGCCATTCCCATTTCAGTGCACCGTTCTCATAGACCCACACCCTCTGCTGGCTCAAGCTCACGACGATGCGCTTGTTTTCCACCACCGGCAGCGGCAGCAGCACATCAGGTGAAGGAAGGGTGATGATCTGGCCTACAGAGAGTGCATCTGCCAATCCGGGATTTTCCTGCTGTATCCACGGATAGGGCATGCCATAGTGACGAGCCAGGCTGGACAGAGTCTCGCCTGTCTGGACTGTGTGCTGCCGGTCGCGGTGGAAAACGTGGGCATAGACATCCGGTCTCTGAGCCGTGATAGCAGCCTCGACATCTGCCGTCAGTCTGTCCAGATCGAGATAACGGTCCGGGCCCAGCATCGTCGCCTGATCATCCGCCAGGAAGGCACGTGCTTTCTCCGTGTTGATCTCCCACTGGAGTCTCCTCGGATCCAGGGGATGGACGGACAGTGACAGCCACGCGCTCCATGCCTCCGGTCCGACCGTCCAGGCTATGGTCTCGTCAGTGACCGGATCGTAAACCTGGATGGACAGCTGGTTGTTCAACAACTGATTGGCCTGGGCCACGGCAGCGCTCAAGTCGGTGATGGCTGGCTGCACCGGTACCAGCACCAGATCCAGACGCCCCCTTTCAACAACCTGGTCCACGTGCTGCTCCAACCAGTCCGCCGTCGCCGTCACGTTGAGCCTGCGCCCGGCGACAGGCGGGCTGGCTTCCACCCGCCCCGCCACCAGCTGCAGTCCCGCGTCCACGGGGGCCACCTCGAACCGTGGGGCCAACGCCTGCAGGTTGGACCTGGCAATGGCGGATGGACTCCGCCATACCGGCGCCACGTTAAGGGAGTCGCCTCCCCTCAGCCCATCCGCCAGCGCCTCCAGCGAACGTCCTTGCCGGTGCGCAGCCTGCGCCGTGGCCTCCGCATCCAGCATAATGCCCACCATAGTGGGGGCCACTGACCAGGTGGTGTCCCCTGCATGCAGCACGATCACACGCCTCTGCCATTCCTGGAGCAGCAGGTTGACCGCCTGGTCCGTCGTCTTGCCACCCAGATCGACACCCAGCGCCTCCACCCCAGGCACTATCAAATCACTGGTGTAGAATAAGCCCAGAGAGACTGTTACCATGACCAGGACAACGAGCACTGGTGTCAGGCACCCGATCAGAAGTGCCAAACCCCATCGCCGCCCCTTTCGCCGCGGTCGCGGCGATGACCGTTGCGGTGGGCCGGGTGGTCCTTCAGCAGACGCGCGTTCATGCGACGCCGGCCCTGTGGCCGCCATCGGTTGTGTCAGGTTTGCTGAACGATTCCGTCTGGTCGACATGCTCCGCTTTCTTGTCAATCCCTCAACTGGTTGAGGCTCGACCCCCAAACCAGTCCAGGACACCTTCACCGGATGGAAGCCCGCTCACGCGCGTTTAAGGCTCTGCAACCGCCGCGCTGCCTGGTGCAGTGTGTCTTCCCGCTTGGCGAAGTTGAAACGGATACGAGAGGTGCCCTGGTCACCCCCGGCGTAGAAGCTCGATCCCGGCACCACCGCCACCCCCACGTCACGAGCGATGTATTCAGCGAAGGCCCGATCAGGCGTCCAACCCGGCCGGGAGAAGGCCTCTATGTCCCACTCGAGAGCCCCAAAATCGGCCATCACGTAGTAGGCGCCCTCGGGCTGGCAGAAGGGCAGCCCGGCCCGCTCGAGCGCTTCCAACAATATGATGCGACGCCCCGCATACTGAGCCCGCATCCGATCATAGTATCCATCGGGCTGACCCAGAGCCACGATCCCCGCCGCCTGAAAGGGCGATGGAGCGCAGATGGTCAGGTAATCGTGAACCTTGCGGATCAGAGCGGTCAGTGGGGGCGCGGCCACGGCCCACCCGACCCGCCAGCCGGTGACAGCGTACGTCTTGCCCAGGCCGCTGATCGTGACCGTTCGGTCGTGCATCCCCTCCAGACTGCCGATGCTCACATGCTCCCGGTCATCGTACAGGATGTGTTCATAGATCTCGTCGGTGACGGCGATCACGTCGAATTCCTGGCACAGTTCGGCGATGTCGGTCAGCTCGGCGCGGCTGAACACCCGCCCGGTCGGGTTGTGCGGTGTGTTGACGATGATCAGGCGGGTGCGTTCGCCGAAGGCCTGGCGCAGCTCGTCCGGGTCCACCATGTAGTCCGGCTCACGCATGGGCACGAATCGCGGCCGTACCCCGGCCATCTGGCATCCGGGAACGTAGTTCTCGTACCATGGCTCCAGGATGACCACCTCATCGCCTGGATCGGTCAGTGCCAGTATCGCCGCCATGATCGCTTCACTGACGCCACAGGTGACGGTCACCTCGATTTCCGGGTCGGCCGGCACCTCGTTGTAGCCGCAACACTTGGCCGCAATCGCCTCACGAAAGTCAGGCGCACCAAAGGGAAACGTGTACTGGTTGTTTCCCTCCCGTATCGCGGCCGAGGCGGCCTCCAGTATCGCAGGCGGGGGGTCGAAGTCCGGCCGTGCTTGCGACAGGTTCCCGGCCCCCGCCTCGTCGCCCCGGCGCGTCCTCTCGCGAATCACCGACTCCTGACAAGGTG
>JAUVRU010000352.1 GCA_030597485.1 Anaerolineae bacterium | reverse complement strand
GATCATCGGCTTTGCCTGGTCGTTCCGAATGGTGACCACCCTCTTCCCCAACCATTACCAATGGTTGGAGCGCTGGGAATGGGCCTGGTGGCGCCTCTATCAATGGACCTCGAAGGTGGCGGCCGGCGGCGCCAGCGACGACAACCTGGTATTCACGCTCCAGATGGCATTCTTGACCTGGGTGGTCACCTACGCAGTGGTGTGGTATATCTTCCGGTCGCACAAGGTCTGGCACGCCATCATCGTGGGCGGCACCCTGTTCCTGGTGGTCCTGTACTACGCACCCAACGAATTGGCCGTCTCTTTTTCCTTCTCTCTGGTTCTGGCCATGCTGCTGGTAATCCGCTTCAACCTGTTTGCCCAGGAGCGAGTCTGGCGCCAGGAGCAGGTGCACTTCAACGCCGGTGAGGTCGCCTTCGACTTCTGGCGAGCTGGTGCCCTTTTGAGCGTGCTGATCGTCGCCCTGGCCTGGCTGGCACCCCCCGTCGCCGTGGCCGGGACATTCGAGGCGTTGGATTTGGTGCGGGGGCCACTGTACGATCTGGAAGCCCAATGGAGCCGGCTTTTCAACTCGCTCAACTACCGGGCCTCTCCGGGGGCGGACTTCTCGGGCAAGGCCTTGACCCTGGGGGGAGCCCGCCGGCTGGAGGACGCGCCGGTGCTGGAGGTGAAAGCGCCGCCCGGGCTGCGCTATTGGCGCATGGTCACGTTCGACACCTTCAGCGGCCGCGAGTGGCAGAACAGCGACGAGACGGTGGTGCGATTCGGCGCCGACTTCGACGCCCTGCCCCTGCTCGGTGACCAGGCACGGGAACCGGTCACCCACACCGTAACCGCGCTGGTTCAGAACACCGCCGTGCTGGCTATGGCCGGCCAACCCACCTGGGTCAGCCGCCCGGCCCGGGCAACCCTCAGCTACGTGGATACGGCCAGCGGCGAAGGGATAGCCCAGGTGGATACCATCTCCTATGCTCGGAGCCGGATTCCATTTGACGCTGGAGACCAATACCTGGTCTCCACCCTGGCGACCCAGGCATCGGCGGAGCAATTACAGCAGGCGGGGGAGGACTACCCGCTGTGGGTCACGGGTAGATATGTCCAGCTGCCCGACACCGTATCGGGCCGGGTGGTGGAACTGGCCCAACAGATCGGGGCACCGCACCACACCGTCTACGATAAGGCCACTGCTATTGAGCGCTACCTGCGCCGCGAGATCGAGTACCAGGAAGCCATCGACGCCCCCCCCAGCGACCGCGATCCTGTTGAGTACATGCTGTTCGAGTCCAGGGAGGGATACTGCGATTATTACGCCACCGCTATGGCCGTTATGCTGCGCTCCCTGGGCATCCCGGCGCGCATCGCAGCCGGCTATTCCCAGGGAGAGTATCGCTCTGAAAAAGAGGCCTACGTGGTGCTGGAGAAAAACGCCCACAGCTGGGTAGAGGTCTTCTTCCCCGGATATGGCTGGATTGAATTCGAGCCGACGGCAGCTGAACCGGTCATTGAGCGGCCCACCGGCCTGGAAACGGCCAGCGGATTGGAGGAGGCGGCCGGCACCGGGATGGATGCCGGGCTTGACGGGGCTGAGCGGCCCGGGGACCTGGACAGGCTGGAGGATCAGCCTCTGGGCGGCGGGGGCGGGTGGAGCCTTCCCCCCTGGATGCGGCTGTTCCTGAACAACGCCGCCGCCTGCCTCTGGATCGGGTTGTTGCTGGTGGTGCTTGCCGGCGTGGCCACCTGGTGGGTACAGGAACGCCGGTATGCCCGGCTAAGCCAGGTGGAGGCGGTATACCAGCGCATGCTGCATCTGGCCGGTTGGGCCGGCGCCAGCCCTCATGCCTGGCAGACGCCGTACGAGAATGCCCTGGGCCTGGCCAGGATTGTACCCGCCGGGCAGGCATTGGCCTGGGGCATCGCCGACCTGTATACCCGTGAACGCTATGGGAACCAGACGCCCACCGCCGAAGAAATGGCGCACGTCAAAGAGGCCTGGCGCAGGTTGCGCCTGGACCTGGGACGAGCCGTCCTGCGGCGGCTGATATTTTCTCTGGTCGCTCGCCTGCCCGTTCCCTTTTCACTGGCCCAGAAACCGTAGCCACCAGAAGGATGTCACGCTCGAAGCGTGACCCACATGCTCCTTCGGTAGGGGTGGTCAGCCTCCGCCGACGGGGGGAAACATGTGAATCCGGTCCTGGGGGGTCACCACCGTCTCCAGGCCATCCAGATAGCGCACGTCCCGGCCGTTTATCAGCAGGTGGACGGATGACTGCAGGTTGCCGGCTTCGTCGAGCATCTTGTCATGGAGTACCGGGTGGAGGACAAAGATCTCCTCCAGCATTTGGGCTACGGTCATCGACGGGGCGCCGTCAATGTGGATGCTCTTGCTGCCCACCACGTCGCGCAGCATAGCGTAGACTTCAATTTCCATAAGACACCTCGATGCTTTGACGAATGACCCTACGGGGATTATGCCAGAACTCGCTCACCTGGTCAAGGCCCTCTGTGCCAACATGGTGACACAACTCCGGCGAATCGTGGAGTAGGGGTGAGGCATTCCTACGAGATACTCGGTGGGGCGACGGCGTGGTGCACAGGAAGGCAGTACGGTCATCAATCCTTTCCCTGGGAATGCCTCACCCTTACCCAATCGGACCTGGACATTGGCGAAATCTTCTCCCGATTGCCTGGCCCCAATGACGGTTTCAACTGAGACGAAAACCCACCCCGGCTAGCTTTGCTCATTCTACCTACCAACTTGGAATGCACCCCTGACATCACCCGCCATGCCTGGCCCAGGCGGAATGGTGGTATAATATGCGGGGTTCTGCTGGCTGGACAAGCGAAGCAGACATCACACGCTCAGGACAACCGCCTGGAAGGAGAACAGGACACATCATGAAAGCAGCAGTCTACTACGGCCCGGCCGACATCCGGGTGGAGGAACAACCCGACCGGGTGCCGACGCGCGACAACATGATCGTGGAGATCCACTGTTGCGCCATCTGCGGCACGGACCTCAAGCTGGCCACCATCGGCAATCCTCGTTACCACCCACCTCGCATCATCGGCCACGAGATAATCAGCCACATCACGCACGTGGGTGCCAACGTCGAGGGCTTCGCCTTGGGAGAACGGGTCACTTTCGCCACCACCCTGGCCTGCGGCCACTGTCCCTACTGCCAGCGCGGTCTGGGCAACATATGTCCCAACCGCATGCCGATCAGCAACGATTTCGATGGGGCGTTCGCCAAGCACATGGAGGTTCCGCCCTTGGCCATCCAGGGGGGCAACGTGATCAAGGTGCCCGACTCCGTGCCCGACGAGGCCGCCTCACTGAGCGAACCTATGAGCTGCGTGATCAACGCGCTGGACATCGCCGGGCTCAAAGCCGGCGACAGAATCCTCATCATTGGCGGCGGGCCCCTGGGAGCCCTGCACGCAGAGGGGGCCAACGCCCTGGGCGCCACGGAGGTGATGATCGTGCAACGCTCGGAACCCCGGCGCTCGATGCTACGCAAGCTGCCGGATGTGACGGTGATTGACGGGGCGAACCAGGACGTGATGTCAATCGTCAAGGAGCGTACCGATGGGCTGGGGGCCGACGTGGTCTCCGTGTGCGCGCCGTCACAGGAAGCGCAGGAGGGGGGGATGCACTACGCGCGGATGGGCGGCGCGGTCAGCCTGTTCGCCAGCCTGCCTACGGGCGCCTCCGACATCACCCTGGACAGCCGGGT
>JAUVRU010000254.1 GCA_030597485.1 Anaerolineae bacterium | reverse complement strand
GCCCTGTTGCCGCCATCCTCCCAGCCGGCCACGATGACGTACAGGTCCTCAGCCAACGAATGGCGCATGGCAGGTATGGTCATCGGTTGCTGTTGGGGGATGAAGTAGTCGTGGGTGGGATACAGTGTGCCGACTGGCCGCCCATCGCGGCTGACAGTGAGGGTGGCGCTGGTTCGCCTGATGTCGGCGGGAGCCGGGCGGAGTCCCAGACCCTGATACGTGAGGGAATATGTGCCCGTGAGTGGCGAAGTGATGGTGAGGGATTCGCCCACAGCCAGGTTCTGCTGCGTTTCGATCTCAAAGAAGTTGGTGCCGATGATGCCCAGAGCGATCAGAATCACGCCCACGTGAACCAGGTAGCCACCGTAGCGACGCCGGTTTCGGGCGACCAGATGCCATAGGGCCCGCCCGTATCCTTCCCCAGTGGTGCTGTGACGGACGCGCATGCCGCGCCCGACCTCCTGCACGATGATGGTGGCGGCGACGGCCAGGATGCCGTAGAAGAGGGAGACGGGCAGCACCCGTGCCTGGGTGCCAGGAAGGATAGCAAAAGTGCGTAGTCCCAGAATGAACAGGCCAGCTGTCGTGACCAGGGCTGCCACCAACGGCCAAAGCAGCAGGCGGGCCAGTTTCTGGCGCGAGGCTCGCCGCCAGGGCATGAGGGGAGCGATGCCCATCAGCAGCACCAGGGCGGCCAGCAGGGGGCCGTTCACCCGGTTGAAGAACGGGGGCCCCACGATAGCCGTCTGTCCGCCAATGAGCTCAGACACCACCGGGAACAGCGTGCCCCAGAAGGTGACAAAGAAGACGGCCAGAAACAGCAGGTTGTTGAACAGGAAGAAAGCCTCCCGAGACAGGATGGAGTCCAGCTCGTTCTCGCTTCTCAGGCAGTCCAGCCGGTCAAAGAGAAGGACGACGGAGTAGATGACGGTGACTGCCAGAAAGATCAGGTACAGGGGGCCGATCCCTGACTGAGCGAAGGTGTGTACCGATGAGACGACACCGCTGCGGGTGAGGAAGGTGCCGAAGATCACCAGGCCATAGGTCAGGATGATGAGCACCATGTTCCACACCTTGAACATGCCTCGCTTCTCCTGAATCATCACCGAATGCAAGAACGCGGTGCCGGTCAACCAGGGCATCAGGGCGGCGTTCTCCACCGGGTCCCATCCCCAGTATCCGCCCCAGCCGAGCACCCCATATGCCCACCACATGCCCAGCAAGAGGCCCATCGAGAGAGAAAGCCAGGCGACCAGCGTCCACCGTCGGACGGTGCGGATCCACATATCACCTGTCTGGCGGGTGATCAGGGCGGCGATGGCAAAGGCAAAGGGAATCACGAAGCCGACGAAGCCAATATACAGCACTGGCGGGTGTATGATCATGCCCCAGTGTCGCAGCAACGGGTTCAGGCCGGTGCCATCGGCGGGGGTGAAGTCCAATTGGAAGAAGGGATTGGTGTGGGCCATATCGGCCATGAGTATCGAGGCGTGAGTCAGTCCCAGGCCCTGGAGAGGGGCGGCCAGCAAGGCCCAACCCCCGGAGATCAGGCTGATGAAGAAGGCTAGCGTGATCTGGGTTACCACGATGACATAGGGCATCAGGCGCTGCATTCGGTCCCATTGGCGCAGCAAAGCCGCAGCGGCAAACAGGGACATCAGCCACGACCAGAAGAGCAGCGATCCTGCCTGGCTGCCCCACAATGCGGTCAGCTTGAAGAACGGCGGCATAGCCCGGTTTGTCACCTGGGCCACGTACAGGGTGCGGAAATCACCGCTGAGGAGCAGGAGCACCTCGAGGATCACTGCCAGCGTGAGCAGGATGGCCACGGCCAAGGCGGCGTTGCGTGCGCTCAAGACCAGTTCGGGCAGGCGTCGTCGGCCACCGACCCAGGCGGCCACGCTGGCGTACAGTGCCAGTACCAGGGCCAATAATGAGGCGGCGTATCCCAGTTGTGCCATAGGCAGTATTCAGTAGACAGTCATCAGTAGACAGTCGTCAGTAGACAGTATGCAGTATACAGTAGACAGTATACAATAGGCAGTCGTCAGTTGTCCGTTGGGCGAGCGAGTGAGCGAATCAGCGAATGGGCGACGCAACGCGTTGAGCTGGCCGGGTGTATGCATGCCGCCGATTGACTGACTGGCCTAGTGGACGGCCTCCACTTCCTCTTCGGTAATGCCTTGCTCCTCGTAGCGCGACGGGCATTTGACCAAGATGGTCTGAGCGGTGAATTCGTTGCCGTCAAATGTGCCCTCCAGAATCGCCTCGACATCGGGGCGCAGCTGGTCGGGTTTGGGTCCGTTGAAGGTGACAGGCAGCAGCTGCCCGCTCTCGCCCATCACCTGGAAGCGCAGGACCAGGTCACGCGAGTTGTAGTCTATGCTGTCGTCCACTACCTGGCCCGACACTCGCAGGTTGCGGCCATAGATGGCGCCTCCTTTGGCGTGCAGCTCTTCCACCGTCAGGAAGTAGGCGGCGGTACTTCGGGTGACGGTGAAGATCAGATAGACAACGGCCACCGCGATGATGGCGCCGCCGATGATAAACTTGAGTCGTTTGTTGGCGGCACTGCTGCGCGTCCGCGTCGGGGTCTGTGATGTTGAATCAGTCATACGTTTCGGCTACCTCCACCAGGAAGCATTTCACCACTGGGGCTATGTCAGGGCCGCATGGCTGCCCACCACAGCCGGGCTTCGGCGGGCAGGGGCACCCCTTTGAGCGCGATCAGGAGAGGTTGGTCACCCAACTCGACCATCTTGTCGTAGGTGAAGGTCTGGTCCAGTTTGTGGGGGGCGATCACCTCTTTCACAGCCGGATACCAGGTCAGGCCATCCGCTTTTTGGAGATGCCAGTATTCGAATCCCTTGAAGTGCCAGGTCCACGAGAAGTCTGGGCTGTCCCACGAAGAGATGCGGGTCCATCCATACTCACGAGACAGGGCGGCAAGGTCCACGTAGTACCCGGCCAATACCGGCTTCTCGATGCCTCCCTGATCGGGGGCGATTTCGGCGCGCGCCTGGTGACTCCAATTCCAGGTGTTGACGGTGAGGGGCCGGCCGCAGGCTCCGCTCTGGTCAGAGCAGCGCAGGAAGACCCGCCAGAATGTCTCGCCGCCCATATCGTCGCGGGCTATCTCCAGCATCTGGCCCATGTCGGTCTTGTAGTCGAATAGGATGTCGATGGCACGCCCGCTCTTGTGCCAGCTGGCGTACTCGGATACGTCACTGTGAAACTGGTAGGGACGGTAGGCCTCGGACAGGTCTCCCAGGAAGTCATAGCCCACCTCATCCGCCAGCCGACGACGGAGAGCGGCGAAGGAGTCATCCACCCGGTCGCTCAGGTAAGGAGTCAAGTCGTCGGTTGGCAGGCTCACATCTGCCAGAGGCACCAGGTCCCAGGGCTCGCCGTCGCCGCTCTGGCTGGGGGTCAGCTGCTCCTCATACAGGGGCGAGGGCTGGGTGTCGACCAGGTCGGGCACCGGCGTGCCGTGGTCAATGGCCTGAGCGCTCCAGGTGAGCCGGCCGTCCAGCCAGGCCACATCGGTGAGCGGTTCCGGCAGCTGCTCGGTCTGCCCGGGCGACAGCCACAGCATCTGCTCGCCATCGTAACGACGGTTGAGGAAGGCCAGCCGTTCCCCCTCGGGCGCCCAAACTGGGCTGTCGTCCCGCCCGAACCAGGTGATCTGGATGGGCGCGCTATTCCCGGCTGAGACATCCATCAGATAGATCTCACGCTGGCCCAGCCAGTTGTGCACGAAGGCCAGCTGCCGGCCGTCAGGGCTCCACGCCGGCCATTCCTCAGCCGCCTGGCTGTCGGTGAGTTGGGTCTGGGTGCCGCTTTCCACGTCCAGCAGAAACAGGTCCTTGTCTCCGTTGCGCCAGGAGGTGAAGGCAATCTGCTTCCCATCCGGGCTCCACGCTGGGGCGAAGTCGCCGGCCGGGGAGTCGGGAGTCAGGTTCTGGAGTGCGCCGCCCGCAAGGTCCACCGTCCACACATCCAGATTGCCGGCCCGGTACGACTCGAAGGCGATTTGGGATCCATCGGGGCTCCAGGACGGTGTCCCGTCATAGGCTGCATGCCTGGTAACCCGTGTCTGCTGACCGGTGGCCAAATCCAGGACGTATACGTCCCAGTTGCGGTCACGGCGCGAGGCAAAGGCCAGCCGGGTGCCATCGGGCGAATAGGCCGGATCCCGGTCTTGGTGCACATCGTCCATCAGTTGTCGCAAATCGGCGCCGTTCTCATCCACGCTGTAGAGATCCCATTGACCGTTCCGGTAGGCGGCGAAGGCCAGGCGCGGGGAGACATCCGTCGCTGCCGCCGGTTGCGCGCTGGCGACGGGGGCTACCGACGTGATCAACAGTGCACAGAGGACGAGACATATTCGTTGGGTGTGATGCATATCCATCCGCCAACCCACGAGCACATTGAGCATTGTGCAGGCGTGATATTCTCATTATAGCCGACAGAGGCTGTTTCTCCAAGCACTGGCTATTGTGGGGGTGGGGGCGGTGGGGTGGAGGGGCAGGGGAGCAGGGGGGCGGGGGGGCGGGGGGGG
>JAUVRU010000092.1 GCA_030597485.1 Anaerolineae bacterium | reverse complement strand
GGCCGTGCCCCGGTTGACGAAGAAATTGGCATGCACTGGCGATACTTCTGCGCCCCCAACCCGGGTTCCCTTCAATCCGGCCTCCTCGATGAGACGACCAGCGTAGCCACCTGGTGGATTCTTGAACATGCTACCGATGGTGGCCCCAGCTGGCTGCCTGGTCTTGCGTCGCTTGTCATACAATGCCATCTGGTCTTCAATCTGTTCCGGTGGCTTGTAGCTCAACATCAACTCAGCCTGTAAGAGCACATCCCCGCCCGCCGGCTGCCCCTTCAGCCGGCTCCCCCTGTATTCGTATTCGAACCAACCACTTGGCTGCCATTCTCGCCGGTCCCCGGGTGTCAACACCTCAGCACGAACGAGGGAGTCAGATATGGCCGAGCCATAGGCCCCGGCATTGTTGACCACCGCGCCCCCTACTGTGCCTGGTATTCCGATGGCCCATTCCAGCCCACTGAGGCCCTGCCGGGCCACCTTGCGGGCCAACGAAACCAGGATTGCGCCCGATTCGGCCCTGACGCGCGGAGGTTCTCCCACTTCCACCACCACCTGCTGGCAACGATTGTGCACCACCAGGCCGCGTATACCGTGATCGCTGACCAGCACGTTGGCGCCGCTGCCCATCAAGAAGAACGCCTGATGGTGATGTCGGGCCAGCGTCACAGCCCCGATCAGTTCTTCCAGCGTGGTCACGCTGAGCCACAGGTCAGCGGGGCCACCTACGCCCAGTACAGTATGCTTTGCCAACGGTTCGCCGCGCCGAAGGCGGTCGCCGAAACGAGCACCAAGCACATCGGCCAAGCCATCGATTCCTCCGCCCTCCCCCACACCAGGATCGTGGGCAGGAGGCCGTTCCCTTTTGGCAACCGGGCCCCGCGCTTTCAATGCCTCAAGCACCATCTCACCTACCCGGTAGCCATCACCTGCACCCAGCGTGATCAGTACGGCATTCGGCTGCAAATGGGCCACCAGGTAATCGGCCGCCTCCGGCAGCGGCCCAATGTACCGGACGTCTGGATGGTCCATCTGAGCCACAAGATGCTGGCTGTTGACCAGCCCCTCATCCGCTTCGCGGGCGGCAAAGATATCAATGATGATCACATGATTGGCGTCCGAGAAGACCGCAGCAAAGTCATCCAACAGAGCATGGGTGCGCGAGTAGGTATGCGGCTGGAAAACGGCCCAGATGGGACGGTCACGGTAGCGTGTCCGCGCTGCGGTCAGGGTAGCCTTGATCTCAGTAGGGTGATGTGCGTAATCATCTACCACCAAGACGCCCCCGACTTCGCCTTTGGTCTCAAAGCGGCGAGCCACGCCTGAGAACCCGGCCAGTGTTGCTCTAGTTTGCTCATACGGTACGCTCAACCGGTCGGCAACGACCAGTGCGGCCAGCGCGTTCTGGACATTATGCACGCCGGGCACCGCCAGAGACACCTTCTGCACCGGTCCACCTGGGTGCATCACGGAGAAGTCGTAGCCACCGCCCGTGTTAAGGTGCAACTCAACCGCACGCCATTCGTTATCTGATTCCTGACCGTACATCACCACCGGGGCGCTCAGCTGACCAATGGACCGGCTGTGAGCGATCAGATCTCGCACACCGGGATCGTCCCCGCAACCAACAATCAAGCCGGTCGCCGGCACCGATGCCACAAACTGCTGGAAGGCTTCGACCATGGATTGCGGTGTCGGGTAGCAATCAGGATGATCCCACTCCACAACGGTAATGACCGCGATCTCAGGGCGCAGCCCCAGAAAGGTGCGATCATATTCGTCAGCCTCAATGATAAACACATCGCCTGCGCCGGCGGCTGCACCGGTGCCCAAGTGCTGAATGTCTCCCCCCACGATGAAGGTCGGCTCCAGGCCGGCATCCCGTGCAATGAGAGCAATCATAGCTGTGGTCGTCGTCTTTCCGTGCGTGCCGGCCACGGCCACTCCCCGCTTGCACTCGCTCGCCATCATGCGACCCAGCCACTCAGCCCGCTTGTAAACAGGAATTCTCCGCCGCTGCGCCTCATCCACCTCGGGGTTGCCGGCCGGTACCGCCGAGGAGACGACGATTGCGTCGGCATCGCTCAGATTGGAGGCCGCATGGCCCTTGTAGATGGTGGCTCCCATCCCCGCCAGCCGCTCCGTCGCGGGGGAGACACACAGATCACTCCCGGAGACAACACAGCCCTGCTCCAGAAGCACAGTAGCGATGGCCGACAGGCCAGCCCCACCAATGCCCACCAGGTGGACACGCTGTGCCGACATCGCAGGCATCATTGCCTCACCATCCGCAACCCCTTGGCTGTGTGCCCGCCAACGCGAGGCCACCATACCTCTCCTGCCTGGTTCTATTCCTCATCATATGCTTTCTTGCTTTTCTTCTGCTTCCGATAGAGCGGTGGCTCCTTGCGACCGATTTTCATCCTATCGACCCTCCAACCGGTGACAAGCGCCAGAAAGAAGACCACGAAGCCAATGCTGATTAAGAAGAAAGCGGTGGGCGAATCCGCAATGCTGGCCTGTGGCAGGTTGGTTACCTGGATGGACATGCTGGAAGCGGGGGCGGCCGACGCAGAAACGTCCGCTGCGCCCGGCAGAAAACGTCCTACCATGAACTCTCGCACCAGGGAAACAACCACGAAACCGTTGTAAAAACCCATCAGTGCACCCAAGATACGGGCTCCAGCACTCAGGTTGGTAGCCAACCCCATCTTCCCGAAGAAATAGGAAGCGATCACCAACAAGACCAGGATGATTATGTATATCGAATATCGTTCAGCGTCCACCTCAGGCGGAGCCTGCACCTGGACAGTGGCGCTTAGCACCTCCGAGGACTCGAAGAGCGACATCACAGCGTCCCAGATGCCGGTAACGATGCCACCTATGAACTCGACAATCGTACCGGCGAAATTCGGTTCCGTGAGCATTACCAGAAGAATGGTGAGCAGGCCTGTGGTAATGGCTTCCTTCCACCAGCCACGAAGAAACCCCACCAGGCCAAATACGGCTATCACCATATATGTCAGTGTAATGAAGTCAATCTCAATCATAGGGGTCATGATGCTAAGTCTCCCAGCTCACGGGCGATGCATTCCGCCGCATGCGGGCGAGCCAGGGCCAGAGCTGCCTGACTCATTGCCGCCCGACGGGCTTCGTCGACAAGCAGGCCCAGCACAGTGGGGACCAACTGAGTGCCCAGATCGGCATCTGAGACTATGACCGCAGCACCTTCCTCGACCAGATAACGAGCATTGGCCCATTGATGCGCCCCGGCATAGGGATAGGGCACCAACACGCCCGGCAGACCGGCCGCCGGCAACTCCCCCAACGTAGACGCGCCGGCCCGCGCCACCGTCAGGTCAGCCGCCAGCAAGGCATCCACCATCTCATCATCCAGGTAGTCATGTACATAGTAACGTGCTCGCATATGATCAGACAGTGACCCCCGGCGCGCCCGCACCCACTCGACGTCACCGGGTCCGGCCACGTGCACCACCTGGGCCACGGACAGCAACGCCAGGATGCCATCACTCACCGCCCGGTTTATGCTGCGAGATCCCTGGCTGCCCCCAAACACGAGCAGTACAGGCAGGTCATCACCATTCGCAGACCTGGCCGACAGGCCCAGCCGCTGCCGGGCCTGAGTCCGATCCCGCTCAAAGAGCTCCTGACGAACCGGGTAGCCGGTCACAACCGCCTGACCAGGACGGAAAAAACGCAGCGATGGTGGCGCAGTGACCGACACCCGTCTGGCGAAGCGAGCCATAGTCTTCACCATCAGCCCCGGCTCTATGTCCGGCAGATATATCATTGTCGGCACACCTGCTCGCCAAGCCGCCAGCGCTACCGGTCCGCACACATAGCCACCCGTCACGAACAACACATCCGGTCGAAAACTGTCTATCATCCGGCGCGCCTGTCGAAAGCCACGAAGCATCGTCCACAGCCCCCCGGGCACGGCCCACAGTTTCTTACCTCGCAACGCCACCGCTTCAATGGGCTCAAAGGGAATGCCTACCCTACCGACCAGCGTCCTCTCCACTCCGCTTGCACATCCTGCCCAGCGGACGGCCGATAGGCGACTGCCCAATGGTTCACTTCTTTCAGTATCTGTTGTCAGCCAGGCGACGACGGCCAGGGCGGGATACACGTGACCGCCTGTCCCCCCGCCCGAGATCATGAGCCTCACGATTCGCCATCTCTTCTTGGCGGTCCGCCACTTCGTCGGGCGCTATGCCTCGGGAAACAGAAAGCAGAAGGCCAATACTCGCCAGCGACACGACTAATGACGAACCACCATAACTGATGAAAGGCAACGGAATACCGGTGATGGGTACCGTGGCCGTGACCACCGCAATGTTGATAAGCGCCTGAAAGATCAAGTTGAAGGTCACGCCGGCTGCCAGCACGGCGCCAAACAGGTCCGGGGCATTCATCGCTACCCGAAACCCTCTATAAGCCAGGAAGGCAAAGAGGGCGATAACCACCAGGCAGCCAATCAGCCCCAGTTCTTCACCCAATACGGCAAAGATGTGGTCGGTATGCGCGGCCGGTAGGTATCCGAATTTCTGGCGACTGGCACCGAGGCCCATACCGGTCACGCCACCCGACGCCAGCGCGATCAAACTTTGGATCGTCTGATAGCTTTCGCCATAAGGATCGTCCAACGGATAGGCGAACGACACGATTCGTTGCATAGCATAGTCGGAACGGGAGATGAGCAGAGCCAACGGGACGCTGCCCAAGACGCTGGTGACGAGTATTTGCCACAAGTCTCCACCCGCAATGAAGAACATCGCCAGCGCGGTCACGGCAATCAGCACTGCCGTGCTGATATCCGGTTGCAGGAGAATCAGGCCGGTCACGAACCCCAACAGAACTGAAAAGGGGATAAGGCCGTAGGTCACACGGTGGATGCGCTCCCCTTTGGAGGAAAGCCAATCGGCAATGTAGATAATGACTGCCAACTTGACCAGTTCGCTGGGCTGCACTGAGCCGCCGCCAATGGCCCAGCGTCGGCTACCGAACTGTTCATCGCCCGTGAACAGCACAGCACCCAGGAGTATCAAGGCGCCCGCCATGATGGGGATGGAGAACTTACGCCAGGTGTGGTACCTGATCCGCGCCGCAACAATCAAGGCCATCAACCCCAATCCCGTCCACAGGAGTTGATGAAAGAAGTAGTAGGTGGGTTGCGTGTCGTGCGGATGGTGATTCACTCCCCAGAAGGCTGTCGCACTGTAGACCCTCATCAACCCCACGATGAGCAACGCAGCAACCGCGATGATGAGCAGCAAATCATATTTGGGAGCAGTCTCTGTCTGACGGCTGCGTTGTCCCCTCACATTCACTTTCCTGCCTCACTTGCTGGCGGTGGGGTCACGACGTTGCGCGCCCGCAATTCACTCACCACTTCCCGAAATCGTTCGCCTCGTTCTGCGAAGTCGCCAAAGGAGTCGAAACTGGCACATCCCGGTGACAGGAGCACCACGTCGCCGGGGTTGGCAATCCGCGCGGCGATAGAGACAGCGTCATCCAGGGTGGCACAACGGTATGGCATCGATCCCTTTGCTGCGTCTCCCTCCTTGCCTGCCATGCTTTCACTTGCCGCCGCCAGTGCACGCGCAATCAACTCCGTCGCCTCACCAAACAGGATGACGTGGCGCGTTCGCTCCAGTATCAGGTGAGCAGCTTCCTCCCACGGCAGGTGCTTATCACGCCCTCCCGCCAACAGCACAAGGGGCTCGTCGAATGACCTTAGCGCTGCCACCAGCCTTTCTGGAGTGGTGGCAATGCTGTCATTGTAGTAGTGCACGCTCGTTATCTCCGCTACCCACTCCAACCGATGGCTGATGCCAGTGAAGGCCGCACACACATGCCGCATAGCCTCAATGGAAACCCCCAGGGCATCAGCGACGGTGCAGGCTGCCAGCACGTTGCTGACGTTATGATCGCCTCGCAACCGGATGTCGTTTACCCCACACACTGGCTGCTCGCCCGCCCGTCGGCGCAACATTACCGTGGCATTGCGCCCCTCACCCGATAGATAGGCTCCCTGGGGCACCCTTGATCGCCTGCTGAACCATCGCACCGGGCCTGGCAGTGCATTTCCCATGGATCGCGTGATGTCATTGTCCTGGCCCATAACGGCCATATCACCAGGTCGGCGATAGGCAACTATCGCCCGCTTGGCATGAATGTATGCTTCCATCGAATGATGGCGATCCAGGTGATTGGGAGTGATATTCAAGATAGCTGCCACTTGCGGACTCCATCCGCTCAGTAAGGGTGTCAACGCCACATCGGCGTCAGTCACGTGAGAATTGACGGAGGGATGGAAGTACTCGAGCTGGAAGCTGGAGAGTTCCATCACCACCTGGTCACCCGACCCAATCTGACCAAGCCTCTCGATAAGCGGCTGCCCGATGTTCCCCCCCACCCAGGTGGTCCAATCAGAGACCTCAAGCATCTCTCCCACCAGAGCGGTAGTGGTAGTCTTCCCACTGGAACCAGTAATGGCGGCCACTGGTGCCGGACATAGCTGGCAAAAGAGGCGGCTTTCGGTGCTGAGCGGTATGCCTCGTGCCCGCGCCTGGTCCAAGAATACCGCATCAAAGGGCACACCTGGGCTGACGAACACAATCTCGCAGTCATCCAGCAGGGACACCGGATGGTCGCCCAGGGCCAACTCCACACCGGCCTCGGCCAGTGGCGCCAGCTGATCACCAAACGCTATGGCCGGACTGATGTCCGTGGCGATCACGCGGGAACCCTGCTGCACCAGATAACGAGCCACAGCCATCCCCTCCCGCGCCAATCCCACGACCACCACGGGGCGCCCCCGCAGGTCAATCGCACAGGGAATGGTACCCTCTGAGCGTAAAGCCCTCACCGGGTAAGGCATGCCAGCACCCTTCGTTGAACTGAACCCCAGCCAGCGCCTCGCTGCCGGGTGAGTCGCAGCCACAAACGAAAGCGTCAGGCAACCACCTCCCCGACCCGCGACCACTGGACAGCCCCTCTGTCCCGGAACATCTTGACGGGTTTGTCGACCACCCGATTGTCGCTCAGTCTGGCCTGGATCACCTCGTCCAGCGCGATCCGCAGATTGCCGGCGGTGTCATAGTAGTGGCGCGTTCCCTTCTGCAAGTCGCGGTCAATC
>JAUVRU010000185.1 GCA_030597485.1 Anaerolineae bacterium | reverse complement strand
GAGCAAAGGGCTGATCGAGGAGTTGGGACGGCTAGCAACTGTGGGGCATCCCATTCTGTTTGGCACCACCTTCGAGTTCTTGCAGTATTTCGGGTTGAGCTCGTTGGACGAGCTGCCGATGCTGGAGGTGGAGGAGGGTGAAACCCAACCGGCCCAGGTGGAAAGCCGATCAGACGTCTGACACACCGTGCACGTGTCCGGAGTCTGCCGGGGGCTGAAACGGACGGCGAGCCTCTGAGGGTGTCCGATAGTGGTTAACATATCCAGCGGCCAGCTGAAGGCCCCGGCCACTTGCATCTCAATGAGGCGATTCGCTTAGCCCCACAGGTCCCTGGCCAAATGGGGAATGAGCGCCGCATCACCGCCCTGGAAGACGATGTCTCCGCCGACAAAGGTCATGTCGATGGGTATCTTCCATAGTTGTGACAGGGGGGCGGTGTATGGGTCCTGGTTCCAGACGGCCATATCCGCCAGTTTACCTACCTCGATGGAGCCTTTGATAGCCTCCTCGTGACCGGCGTGGGCGCTGCCCATCGTGTGGGCCCGCAGCGCTTCCTGGATCGTCAGGCATTGATCAGGCGCGTGGGTCTGGTTGGAAAAGGTGACTCGGGTCGCAGCCCCAAAGAGCGTCACCTGAGGGGTGTACCAGGGCGTGGTTGGTGAATCAGATCCCAGAGCGAGCGGGACGCCGGCTTCCAGCCATTCGCGAGTGGCGATGGCCCGACGGGCGCGTTCCTCACCAAACATGATGGGGTAGACATCTCCCCCCAGCCGGATGAACTGTGGCTGGGTGGAGACCACGACTCCCAAATCCTTCATGCGCTGGGTGGCCTCCGGGGTGCTCAAGATGCAGTGTTCGATGCGGTGACGGGGGTCGGGGCGCGGGTTGGCATCCATTGCCTCCTCATAAGCGTCCAGCGTGAGGTCCACCGCCGCGTCACCGACGCAGTGCACACAGATCTGCAGGCCAGTGTCGTGCAATGCGCGCACTGTCCGTTTGAAAGTGTCAGGTTCCCAGGTGGGCGTGTCCCAGCGGACACCTTCGTGGGGCTGGTGACAATATGCCATCCTTAGCTGACCGTCCAGCAAGAATTTGAAGCCGGCGAAGCGCATGAAATCATCCCCATGAAACTCGATCTCGTTAAGCGCTCGCTCCAGGTCGCTGGGCCACTCGAGCGTGTAGTAAACCGCGCCCCGCAGGTACATCTCTCCCTGGCGACCGGTTTCCATGTAGGTGTCAACGACCTCCACCCCGCGCACGTTGTTGTCGTGGAAGGTGGTCACTCCGCAGGCCGCGAAAAGCGGTTGGGTGGAGGCGATGTTCTGTTGCACCATATTCATGGTGTAGCGGGGCACATGCTGCCGCAGCAGGTCCATAGCCCGGTGGTTGTAGAAGACGCCGGTGGGATCACCATTCTGGTCCCGCTCGATTACACCGCCGACCGGATCGGGCGTATCGGCAGTGATGCCGGCGATCTGGAGCGCCAGGGTATTGGCTGATCCATAGTGCCCGCCTTGCTGCATGATCCAGACCGGGTGATTGGGAGAGATAGAGTCCAGGTCGTGCCGGTTGGGAAGTCTTCCCTCGGCCACCACCATGAAGTAGCCTTGGATCCACTCTCCTTCGGGTGTCTGGGCCACTGCTTCGGCCAGCCTGGCCTGCAAGTCAACGATGGTCCTGACCTCCGGTGGCAGGAATGGCACGTAGTAGCCATCCATCAGGCCCATGACCTGGAAATGATTGTGGGCGTCAATCAACCCGGGCGTGACTGCCCGGCCGCCCAGATCTATCACCTGAGTGCGCTCGCCCGCGAGCGAAGCGATCTCGGCGTCAATGCCTACAGCCTGGATCCGCCTGTCCTTGATGGCTACAGCCTGGGCGATGGCGTCGGCGGGGTCCACGGTGATGATCTTGCCGTTGAGAAGCAACACGTCCGCGGCCAGCTCCGACGGTGGGGGAGTGGCAGGAGGAGGGAGTGAGGTAGCGGTGACCGACGGGGAGGCGGCCATGGTCGGCACCGTGGGAGCAGGCTGCACGGTCCTTTGCCCGGACCGGCCACAGGCCAGGCTGCCGGCCAGCAACCCGCCGGTGGCAAGGCCAGCCCGCCTCAGGAACTCGCGGCGGGGGAACGGTGTGGCTACTGTCTTTCGAGCCATTTGATCTCTCCTCTCAGCTGCGCGTCAGTCTTGGATTCGTCCGGCACGCCGTCTGCATATGAACGTCAGGCCCACGGTGGTAACGCCGGGGCGTGACGTCCCACACGTCCTACTCCCAATTCGATTCCATAGCCTCCGGGTCGGTATCACCCCATTTTTGATCCACGGTGAGGGCGAAGCGGACGGCGTCAGCCAGCTGTGACTTGCTGATCGCCTTCTGAATGGTGGCCCGGCGATCAGCGGCCGCATCCGCGCCCGGTGGGTGCGTGCTGGGCGCCACCCTCACAATCCTTGCCTCCACGATATCTCCAGCGCGATAGGGCACCACGCTGCCTGCTCGCTGACCCAACACGGCTTGCGCCATTGGCGTGCTTTGGGCGAGCAACCCGGCCGAGAAGTCAGCCTCGCGATCGGGGACAATGGTGAACGTCAGGTGTTCGCTGGCCCCTGATTCCCCAATCAGGTCAACTTCCACGTGGGATCTGAGGACCACCTGGTCGGGGTGGGTGTCTTCTTCCCCGCTCTTCTCGTCCGGTGGTGGTGTTTGCATGTCGGGTCTCCGTACAAGTCATCTGTTGATTTGGACTACGCCCATTTGCATCACCGTTTCTCACAGTTCCGACCTGGGATTCGGCGACCCTGATCCCCCGGGCCTGACAGGGGGGACAGATGGCCGCGTCCAGCCCGATGGTCTGGCCTGCTCCTCAATCGTCGCCTCGACCCCGGCGATCCTTGGCAGCACAGGCCTTTCCTCCCCAAGCCCAGGTGCCTGAGTCACAGACTCTGCGGCGCTCAGTCGCCGCTCTTGCGAATCACATCCTCAGTTTACACCCATCCTCCTGGATTGTCCACAGCTCTCAGGGCGATGGGCGCATTGGGCGACGCGGTTCCGTCGCCTGCATTGTGGTTCACGCCAGAGGCAGCAACCGGTGACAGGGACGGCTGCCTGGGCGCCATCCATTCGGAGGTGGAGCGGCGGGTTGGTGTTCTACTCGGACCACAAGGACAAAGGAGGGATACCGAAGCAATTCCTCGGCCGCGTTCAGGGCATCTGGGACCCGTGTTGGGCACGGGGCGGACGGTCTCTAATGGGAGTTGGGCTCTTTGAATGCCTGGGAGATTCGGGCGGCCGTCTCCCGGCCAACTTCGAGGTTGAGGTTGCGCGTCGGATAGGGCATGTCAATGCCGGCCTCGTCCAGCGCCTTTTGCAGGGCAGTGTTCACCTTGTCAAACATCTGCCGCGTGTCGACGTAGGATTCCAGCCACCAACGCACCCGGAAGATCATGGCGGAGTCACCCATCTCGACGTACAGAGCATCCACCGGTTTGTCGGTCAGCACACCTTCTACCCGGCTCACCGTGTCTATGATGATGCGGCGTACCTGCTCGATGTCCACGCCATAGCCAACGCCAATCTCCATCTGAATGCGGTAGCGGGGATCAGGGAAGGTGTAGTTGACCACCTGACTCTTCCCGATGGTCGAGTTAGGCACGATGACCATGCGGTTGTCTCGGGTGCGGATGGCCGTGGTGCGGGCGCCGATCTTCACTACATCCCCCCAGGTACCCAGCCCCGAAATCTCGATCCGGTCGCCGACGCGGAAGGGTTGATCGACCAGGATGATGAACCCGCTGATAACGTCTGCCAGGGTATCCTGAGCTGCCAAGGAGATGGCCAACCCGGCGATGCCCAGCGAGGCGCTGATGGCGACTACGCTGATGCCGAAGTGGGTCAGCAAGATGGTAACGGCCATCACGATCGAGAAGCCCTGGGCCGCGCGATGGAGTAGGGTGATGATTGGATTGAGCCGTTCGCCGTCCTCCTCCGCTTCCAGGTGTTTGCGGTACCAGTCGGCGGCGAAATCCAGCAGTCTCCAGACGATGGAAAATCCGATGGCCAGATACAGCAGAAAGAAAGCATCGTCAAGAAACGCTCTGAGCCCAAGGCTCAGGAACCTCAAGCGGACGATGGAAATCTGGAAAGCAATAACCACGATCAGCCATCGCAGCTGGGGCCCGATAACTTCCAGAAACTCGTCATCAAACTCCGTGGAGGTGCGACGGACGACCCGGCGAAGCAGGCCCCGGATCAACCAGGTACCTAACAAGTAGCCGACCAGAGCCATCAGAGCCGAGATCCCGAGGTTGATCCAATCCTCGGCCGCCAGGCCAAGAAACTTTTGCTGGGTCATCCCGGTAGAGGCGGTCAGATCGGAAACCAGCTCCGTTATCGGACCGGGGACTGGCGTGGGAACCGGGGTTCTGCTGGCTGCGGCTTCCGCGATGCCCACATCCTCGTCGCTGGCGGGCTCTTCCTCTCCGGGAGGGCTCGTCGCTTCAGGTTCGGGGGTCTCGCTGACGCCGGCTTCCTCTTCTTCGGGGGGGCTGGTCGCCTCAGGCTTGACCGTTTCGCTGACATCGGGCGTTGCCGACGTGGGGACGATTTCCGGAGCGACTGTCTCCACTGTGGCAGCGCCGCCACAGGCGGCCAATAGAACGAGCAGCAGACAAGCCGGCGCCAGAACCGACAAGAAAGTTGCTGTTCTTCTCATCAATCAATCTCCTTCCGTCTGAGTGCCACGGCAAGCCTCCGCCAGCGGTACGCGTCGGCCAGCAAACCAATGCCCCCGATGAGAGCCCAAATCATGGCTACATACAGCACGCCTGTGGGAACCTCCTCTGGGGAAGCAAGGACCAGCGCCCCCAAGACGATCTGCACCGCACCCAAGAAAAAGCTGCCCCACGACCATCTGCGCCCGTGATCCTGCCGGATCCGATATCCTCCCAAGACGTGGAGCAGACCCGTCAGGATGGCAACCACGGCGAACAGGTCGACCATCACCCTCGGGGCCACCAGGGAGGCAATAAGGCTGTGACTCATAATAGCCACTCCTCCGATCACCCCCACGATGCCCGCTACCAACCATACGCCGGGTCGCCTGGCAGCGCGCAGCCCCCAGGTGATACTCATGACGCCGCTGGCCAGCCAATACATGCCCATGTATTGGGCCATCATCGGCCTGCCCTTCACCGGCGCCACGAGCAACGCCAAGCCTAAGAGGAGGGCGGCAATCCCCCGGACCAAGGTGATCCACCAGTGTTCGGCCATGAAGTCACCGGAGCTGTTGGCGCCGGATGCCGTCATATGAACGTCGCCTCCGTCACTCGCCTTCTTCCCCCGCCCGTTCCCGGTGTGGCCGATCACGCTGCTCAAGCAAGGCCTTGATCGCGGCCAGTTCGGCCTGTGTGGTGACCAGGGCACCCTTGACCGGGGCCAAGTCGTCTCTCACCAGGTCAATATCTGCTTTCTCAGCCCTGTCGGCGGCG
>JAUVRU010000200.1 GCA_030597485.1 Anaerolineae bacterium | reverse complement strand
GGACGTATAAAAGGGGTCGCCCTCATGAAAGCTAAAACTGTAGTCCCCGGGATCATCGCGGTCAAAAACGAGGGGGTGCCTGTCAACCATCTTCTGGATCTGGTCTCCGTATTCCATCCAAATAGCAGGCGCCAACTCGAAAAAGATGGGAATCCACTCAGGATAGTTGAATTCCAGGTTTCGCAGGTAGTTCTCTCGCACGCTGAGGCTTCTGTCTTTGATCGTTCTGTTCCTCATCGCTCAACCCTTCCTCTATTCCAACGTTCGGGGTGTCACCATTCCGACGACAATGTACTGGGGATATTCACCTGGCTGTACCAGTCGCATTCACCCATAGTGTACCACTCCTGCCCAGCGAAGAGGTGCCAACGTGTTGGCGGAACCTCAGGTGAATGAATGTATTCCCTGCCATCTCAAGGGGTGTGAGCAGGGGCAATGTCTGGCAGGAAAAAGAACGCTATGGACATCCGAGAATTGCTGCAACATATGCGAAACACCCCCAGCGATCGCGGTGTGCAGCGGGCGACGGCGGTGGACCGACGAAGGGTGCAGCACTGCCGCAGTCGGTGATCCATTGCTCGCCTCTGCCGGGCTAGATCGCCTGACCCATCACGCCGAGGTTCTGATCATCACCAGCTCCAGCTTCCGGGCTCAGGGTCGCCATCGTCTCCTGCAGGAAATGCCTATCGAACAGCCTGGCTGACTCTGATTGACACCATCCCGTCCAGTCCCATCGCATCGAGATTCGTTACCCAACACCGGCCGGGGTGGTACATCTTAGCCGAATATGACTGGTACATTCACGTGCGAATATTGACACGGGGGTATTGTTGTTGATGCAGGCACCGCACCAGGACCCAGAGGGTGCTTTGCCCACCTGATGGATGTCACTCTGCGTTCCGGCAATCTCTCGCGGAACGTGGGGGCACACGAGGCTGGCTGATGGCTATGCGACCCCAAGAACCCTCACCGTCCCCCGCTAGCCCTTGATCGCGCCGGCCGTCAGGCCGTGAGCGAAGTATCTCTGACCCACCATGTATAAGATGAACATAGGGAGGCTGGCCATCAGCATACCGGCTATGGCCACGGGCACATCGTTGCTATAGCGACCGCCGAAGAGGGTGATTCCCACCATCAGCGAGCGCAGCTTGTCATCCGGCAGCAGCACCAACGCGATGAGCAGATCATTCCACACCCACAGCGCGCTTACCACGATCATCGTCACCAAGGCCGGGGCGGAGAGCGGCAGTATGATCCGCAGCAGGATGCCAACCGAAGAAGCGCCGTCGATCAACGCCGATTCTATGATCTCGTGTGGAATGGATTTGAAGAAGTTGGTGAGCATATAGACCGCGAAGGGCGTGATCAGCCCGGCATAGACCAGTATGACGCCCGAATAGGTACTGGTCATCTTGAGCCTGGCGTAGAGAAGGAAGATGGGGATGATCAGGACCACCGGCGGCAAAACCATTAGCGCGGCGTTCAGGGTGAGCATTGCAGCCCGTCCCCGGAAACTCATGCGGGCCAGGGCGAAGGCTCCCAGTGCCGAGACGACCGACGCAACGACTACGGACCCCACGGCCATGATGATACTATTGACAAGCCACAAGAAGAATCGTCCGCCGCGCAGCGCCGTCTCGAAACTGCCCAAATAGAACTGTGTGGGGAGACCCAGCTTGCTGATTGAGTAGTCAAGCTGGGTCTTGAAGGGCGTGATCAGCATAAAATAACCCGGAAAGAGAATCGCCAGCGCCAACAGAATGAGCGGGATCTGCTTGGCGAATGCTGTCCTATCCCGGCGCAGCCCGGTGTCCTGCCATTGTTGGTCCTCGGTTCTAGCTGAGCTGCTCTCCATGCTCATGCGCTTGCCTCCGTGCCCTCATCCTTGTATCGCAAGTAAAACAGGGGGACCATGGCCGCCAGGGTGATCAAGAACAGGATCACGGCTACAGCTGAGGCGATCCCCGGCAGCTGGATTCTGAAAGCGTACTTCCAGATGTACAGCTCCATTACCTGGGTGGCGTTGGCTGGCCCGCCATGCGTCATGACAAAGACAAACCCAAACACCCAGGCCGCCATGGTGATGACGCATATCACCGCGTAGAACTCGATCACGCCCATCAGCTCCGGGACGATGATGTACCACAGGCGCTGCAACCAGTTGGCGCCATCGATCTTGCCGGCATCCAGCAATTCCTCGTTCAAGCTGAGCAGCCGGGCCAGGAAGAGCACGATTCCGAAACCCGCCTCGCGCCAGATGATAACGCCCATCAGCGTCCATAAGGCGACTTTTTCGCTGCCCAGCCAGTCCAATGCCAACACGCCCAGTCCGATGGAGCGGAGTAGCTCGTTGACCGCACCGTTCAAGGAGAGCAGGTTGCTAAACACATGGCCGATTACCGGAATGGCAATCACGTACGGGACGAAGAAAAGGAAACGATAGAAGCGCCAGCCGGTCACTCGCTCGTACAAAAACACGGCAATCACGAGAGCGATGACAATCAAGATCGGCACGGCCAGCAACAACATGGCGTTGTGCTTGACCGACAGAATAAAAATGTCGTCTGTGAATATCTGCCGATAGTTTTCCAGGCCAATGAAGGGGCCGGTGGCACCGCGAATTCTGCGCGTGCTGAAGTTAAAAATCTGTACTATGGGGTACCCAAACACAAAAAGCAACAACGCCCACATTGGCGCGACAAACAGATAGGGTGTAAAACGCTTGGTACGGAGCATGCCGTGAGGAGCCTCCGGTTTTCTTGTCGTTCTCGATAGCGTTCGACTGCCAGCGTCAAACGAGTGAGCGAGTCAGCGCAGCTTCTGGCCTGATGCGCTGACTCGCCGACACTGTTGCCGAACGCCTAGTCCTCAGGGACTAAACATATTTCTCGTTCCAGACCTTTTCCATGCTTTCCGCCCAGAGCGCGTATTTCTCCAGCATGTCTGGGCTTTGCTCCCGCCATTTCTGGACCACCTGGTAGGCATTCTCGCCGCACTCCTCGGGACTCAGCTCACCAGTGATAGTCTTCTGCGCGTTGACCAGGTTGGCGTCGCTCCAGAACAGACCGGGCATCATGTCGGGCACATACTGCGCCGTCGGCCCGTGTATGTATTTCTCCCATACATCAAGCCACCAGGGATCCTTGATCACCTCTCCACCGGGCCATGACTTGGTGGTGGGCAGCGCCTTGGAAGAGTCCCAGACCGCGGTGATACGCTCCGGTCGCTGCATGAACTTGAGGAACTCGACGGCAATGTCTTTCTTCTCACTCTGAGCGGAGATGCCCCATCCATTGGTGTCCAGAACCGGCCAGTTATTCAGCTTGCCCTGGCCGCTCATGGGATACGGGAACACGCCCATGATCTCTCCACCCAGCATTTCCTTCTGCGCATTTAGCAGGGGCACAACCAACCACGTCATGGCGGCTTTGCCCGTGCCGAAAAGATCGATGGCAGGATAGAGGTCAATGGAGAGCATGTCGTCGTTGATATTCCCGGCGTTCCATATCTCGCCCAACTTGGTCCACACATCGTAGTATCGCGGGTCGCGCCAATCCAGCCCCTCCCCCGCATACAGTTTCAGCGCGTCGGCAGGCGTGTCGAGGTTGGGGGACAAGGCGTGACCGTGGTACCACTCGCTCCAGAAGGTATCCTTCATTCCGGCAGACATGGGTATGACGTCCAGGGATTTGAGCTTGTCGCAGGTGTCCATCAACTCCTCAAATGTCTCGGGCGCCTTTTCCGGGTCCAGGCCAGCCTTGTCGAACATCTCTTTGTTATACGCGCACGCGATGCCGCAGGAATACCAGGCGGTGCTGTATGTCTTGCCCTCGTACTGGTTCATGCAAGTGGGGGATGCATCCTCCAGCATCTTGGCATCGATCAGCCCATCCAGCGGTTCGAAGTAACCCAGCCAGGCGGCCTCCATCTGGTAGACCCCATTCCACACGAACTGGATGTCGGGCGCGCTGTTGGCCGCCGAGGCGGTCTGAAACTCAGAGATGACGACCCCGGTGTCTTGCAGCGTGGTTTCAATGGTATGGCCCGTCTCCTCCTTGAACATGGCAACGGTCTCATTTATCCAGTTCTCTACGCCAGGGGCCTCTTGCTCGCCCCACCACCAACACTTGAGCGTCTCCCCTGCCTTGGGAGCTTCGGTAGGCGCAGCGGTGGCAGCCTGAGTGGCAGCAGGGGCCTCAGTAGGGGCCGGCTGCGCGCCGCAGGCTGCCAGGACTGAACCTACCCCTGCTGCGGCAACACCGGCCGCGGTCAGTTTCATGAAATCTCGACGGGAAACAGAACGATTCTTTGGGTTAGTCATAGTCTCCTCCATGATAGACTCTGGTGAGTTTGTCCAAACACAATCATCGAGCAGTTGTTGATGCCTTGTTCTTCACAGAATTCGATGCTTCCTGCGTTGGACTTATGTGCTTGCCCTCCTTTCTCTGCACGTGCTGGATGTCATTCGGCGAAGGTTCCTGAGCACGCCGCCAGCGATATCCTGCCGGACAGCCGTATGCGCGCTCATCTCCCCGAAGGAGCCTAGAATCAACCCTCACCGGCACGCCCATCACCATTGGCTCCACTTCCCACCTGACATCCACAGGCTTGATGGGGGGAGTAATGCCGTGTTGCTTGGGCCATGGCATAGAGATTGACAACAGGTTGGCAGGGCGGTGTTGAAAGCGATGATCGGAGTAGGCCAATGTCATTGAGGCGTCTCTGGCTGGCAGACGTTCGGCAAACATTCCCATACCAAGAGTCCCACTCATTGTTAGAAAAGGAGGGTAGTCGTAATCCTCGAAGCTCACAACCGCATGGAGACGTTCAAATGAGTCACCGTATCTTCTATGATTGTGACCTTGCATGCTTGCCACCAGTCGTGCCTGGCATGGTGTTTTCTCTGGAAGTCGCAACAGCCGGATTATATCACTGGGTCGAAACAGTGTCAAAGGGGCAGGGAGGCCACTTGAGCAGGCCGGCAAACATAATCACTACGTAACTTATCATACAAGTGTACTGCATCATAACACGAATAATCAGATCTGTCAAGAAGGCCAGAATTTTGTCACACCGCAAGGACAATGTCACAGCGCCAAAACACTTGGCCGTTCCAGGATGTCCTTGACGCGAGAAAGGAATTGAGCCGCCTGGACGCCATCAACTACCCGGTGGTCGAACGACAGGCTCAGGAG
>JAUVRU010000252.1 GCA_030597485.1 Anaerolineae bacterium | reverse complement strand
CCCATTGAAACCATGGATGGCCAATGGTACTATGATACTAGAATCCTATTCAGTGTGGCTCTCAACGAACATCTTGCCCTCTTGCTCCAGGAGTTGATATTCATGCGCACGAAATCAAGGTGGCTTCGGTTCCTCACGGTTCTCGGCCTGGGCCTGCTAGTGGCGCTGCTGGCCTTTCCGGCCAATTCACTGGCCGTCAATCTCCTGTCTAACGGTGGATTCCAGCTCTTCCAGCTCTACATGGAAGGCAGCCAGGCACGCACGTGGCACGGCTATCCCGAGCGGGTTGGCCAGGACTGGACAGTGACGGTAGTCGATGGCTCGGACGGGTTACATCTGATGGACAGCCATACACTGGGGCTACTGGCGGCCACCGTCTACGGGGTGCCATATGCCAACCACCAGGTGGAGGGCGCGCTGGCGCAGGCGCTTGCGTCCCAGACCGGCTACAGCGTCGTCTTCTCCCAGACAATCACGGTAGAGGCTGGCACTGACTATGCCCTGGGCGGGAAGATCGTCACCTTCTGGAAAGGCTCTGGCGGAGAGATAGATGATACCAAGCTCTTCAAGCGCATCGGCATCGATCCTACGGGAGGGGTAGACTACAACAGCGCCAATGTGGCGTGGACGGATTGGGATGGCACGGACGACACGTGGACAAGCCCGGCCATTGCCACCGGCGTACAGGCGAACAAGGCAACAGTTTTCATCCAGGTTGAAAACAGGGGTGAGAACGTAGGAACAGACACCTTCAACAGTGGGTACGTCGACAGCTTCAGCTTCGAACCGGCCCCGGCAACAACGCTGAATCTGCCCTCCACGACACCGGCGGGTGCCCTCACCGTGACTTGGGACGCAACCATTCCCGATCCTGACTACTGGGCGCTGTGGGGATATGACGTGGAATACAAGGACAACGCTGTTGGCAGCTGGCAGCGGGTGCAGAACACCGATGGCGCCAGCAACACGGCCACCAGCTACACGCTGAACGCTCAGGCGGGCAAGGCATACACCTTCCGCGTCCGAGCTTGGCAGCAGAAGAAACCCGGCGGTGACCCCGCCATCCCAGCGCTGCCGGGCGTGTGGGTGGAAAAGCAGATGGCGGTGCAAGGAAGCGGCGGGGGTGATCCGGTTGGCGATCCCAAGCAGTATGCCATCTTCCTGCCCAGCATCACTGACTACTCCACGCCAGGGGTGCCCGCGTCCAACCCACCACCAACCCCCTCGCCGCCGCCTTCACCTGATCCTGCGCCCACTCCCACACCTGCACCGACGCCACCGCCGTCCTCCAGCGACTTCGCCGTGGCCATGGTTCATATGTTGACCATAAGCGAAAATGGCGGCTGCATGGGCAATCACCAGGTGTTCCTCTCGGTGATCGACAGCCAGGGAGACCTGCTGTGGGGCGTGGTGATCGGTGATCCGCCGGAGAACAACTTCCGGGTCACATCCGGCGACAAGAACGAGCCGTTCTTCAACTATGGCACCAAGATGGCGGAGGTAGACCTGTACAACGCAGGCACCAGGTTGAAAGCCATCGAGTATCCGGACGGCACCCCGGTCACCAGCGACCAGACGCCACTGCTGAGCACTAACACGTGGGAGATCCCGGTTGACTGGCTTATCGAGGCCGGCTACTGCGAAGATGCGGCCAGTTGCACCGGGTTGCTGTGCCAGGGGCACTATTCCTACTGGGTGGTCTTTCAGGAGACACAGCCGTAGGAAGCAATCAGCGGTCAGCAGTCAGCCGTCAGCGGTTGGCTTTCAGCGTCCGGATGAGCGACGCCAGCATCTTCTTGGCCTTGATCACGTCTTGAATGAGTTGCTCGCAATCCGAGACTGTCAGTAGCCCGAGATCATTGGCCAGCAAGAGGTGATACTCCAATTCGGTGGCTGAACCCATCGCGACCTGAAGATAACGCGCGAATTCCGCGTCTCCACCTCTCCCGCGATCTTCGACAATGTTGGCGCCGATGGAAGCACCCGAGGGCCGGATCTAGGCTGAAGACTGACCACTGATCGCTGAAGGCTGATTGCTATTTCACCGCCCCGCCAGCCACCCGCCCGGCATCCTGACGATGCGCCTCAGCAGACCCTTCTTCGGTGAGCCGTCCGGCATGTTTTCAATGCCCTCTTCATAGGCGGCAATCGCCGGCAGCCATTGCTTGTGTTTCATGTGCAGCCGGCTGAGGGCCTGCCAGGCGTACATGGCCAGGTCGCTCTCCCCCATATCCTCGAACATCCTGGCGGAGTGCCGGTACGCTTCAGCCCCTTCCTCATACCGCTCGCAGCCCTCGAGGACGCTGCCCAGGTTGCCCGCCACCTGAGCCTGACCCTTGACGTCTCCCAATGCGGCGAACAAGGCATCAGCTTTCGCCAGAGCCGCTTCGGCCTGATCCCACTCGCCTAGCTCACGCTGGGTCACGCCCAGATCGTTGAGGATCTCAGCTTCTTTATGCCGGTCGTCTTCCGCTTCGACGGCAGCCAGCGCTTTGTCAAAGGCCTGAGCTGCATCGTCGAGGTGACCGGCACGAAAGTGGCTGATGCCCAGTTTGTGGTAGGTGTTTGCATCTTGCATGGCACGGGGAAGAAACCGGGTTCGTCTGGCACCGCCGACCAGCCAAAACCCCGTCTCTGATCTCCTCAATCGGTAATGTCGAGCAACCCTTCGCCCAGGCGGCGAAGCGTGTTGGCCGAGAGGGTGTTGAGCTGCATGGCGATGCGTACGTAGAGCAGGTTGCCAGGGTGGAGCATAAATCTGCGCACGTCCTCAGGCAGTTCCGCCAGCCGGCTCAGCTCGTCGTAGTCGGGTACCTGATCACCATTCGATTTGATGCCCTTGTCGAAGAAGTACGACATAGGCACCTCGAGAATCCGGGCCAGCTGTTCCAGTTCGATCAAGGGAATGTCAGCCCGGCCGAACTCATAGTTAAAGATACGTGCCGGAGGGCAATCAAGGTGCCGGGCCAGCTCGCTTTGCGAGTGACCGGCCTCCATGCGAGCCTGGCGCAACAGCGTGCCCAGGATACGCCGGCGAAGACCTACCACCTCGTCAACAGGCAGTGTCCGCTCCCCATTCTCGTCCAGGGCATTCTCGTCCCCGAAGTACGCAATCGGCACCCGGTACAGGTGGGCCAGCACTTCCAACTGGGGAAGCGAGATGTCGCGCCGACCGTATTCGTGGTCGGAGATGGCACCGGTGGAGAAGCCGGTGATCCCGGCAACCTCCTTGATGGACAGGCTAGAGCGAAGCCGAGCATTTCTCATCAGAACGCCCACCATCTTTTTCCGTAGAGCCGCTTCTTCTTCCTTTAGCATGGAACCCCGCCCTCCTCAGTCCTGACTGTCCAGTGCCGCACGTCCAGCATCCCGAATGACGCTCACATTATATCATGATAGGTCAAGTTGCACAATGAGCAAGAAAGAAGGCTGATCACGCTGATTGGCGCGGATTCTCGAAGAGGAATCAGGTGAAACAGAAAGACCTCCAGGACATTCCGTATCCAGGCAATACGCCCGGTCGCCCCCAGGAAACATGGGGAATTACCACAGGAAATCCGGTAGGTCTTAGACTGAGTTGAGCGGTGTCGCTCTGCTACACGACGGGAAGCGGGCGATGGGATTCGAACCCACGACCTTCTCCTTGGCAAGGAGACGTTCTACCACTGAACTACACCCGCAGAAAAGCGCGTTAACAGGGGCGACAGGATTCGAACCCGCAACCTACGGTTTTGGAGACCGTTGCTCCGCCAGATTGAGCTACGCCCCTACATAACCGACACATAATCAGTAGCGGGGGCAGGATTCGAACCTGCGACCTTTGGGTTATGAGCCCAACGAGCTACCACTGCTCCACCCCGCACCGCTGCCTGAGCGCTTCATCAGTCAAAAGGGGCTTGTACCCCCGATTCTGTTCAAACCGTCATCTGTCTCAGGTCAGGTATCACCTGACCTGGCGACGCCTGGCTTGCCGGGTGTTACCCGACCTCACCATTGTCGCTGCGATGAGACCGAACAGTATGCCCGGCCCCCTCACCTTGCTCCCAGTTGCACGCTCGCCCAGCCGACCGCGTTACCGCGCATCGCTGGTGGGCTCTTACCCCACCGTTTCACCCCTTACCTCGGCCCCATCACGGGGATGAGACTGATGGCGGGACTGTTCTCTGTTGCGGTTGTAGTCACGGCCCAATTGCTCGTGCCGCGCCCTCACTTGCTGTTTCGTGAGGCAACCTTGCCTGCCGCCAAGGGCAGGCTGGGAGTCGGGAAGTTCCTCTACCCGGCCAAGCCGGGCAGCGACGGATCACCCCATTTGACTGCTGAATCTCAGGTTGTAACGTACTCTGGACAGCTCAGGCCACGGAGGCTGCTGTCAGGTGTCCTCGACAGGATTCGAACCTGCGGCCTCAGCGTCCGCAGCGCTGCGCTCTATCCAACTGAGCTACGAGGACGCGCTCACGCCCCCTCCCATAGCCATTCGGCCGAGTGACTGCATTATAGCACGTCTGATTTTGCCTGTCAATTTCGGTTTCGTCGAGGCAGGTGTCCACGGTTTTGAAAAAGTCATGTCACAGACCCGCAAATG
>JAUVRU010000286.1 GCA_030597485.1 Anaerolineae bacterium | reverse complement strand
GGCGTGGGGACGGTACCGGACCGCAGACGGGGGTCACGATGCCCTGCGGGGAGCCGGCGGCCGGGCCATGGGCGCAGAGTCAACAAGCGCTTTCGCTATTGGGCCGAATGCCTCGGCCGGGTAATCTTCAATGCGACCTGCATCACACAGTGCAGCAATCTGGGGGTCGATGGGCAATCGCCCTAGGAATGGAACGTGCATTGCTGAGGCTGTTTCCTCAGCGTGGCTGGGGCCGAAGATTTCGTATTTCTTTCCGGTATCGGGGCAGACAAAATAGCTCATGTTCTCCACCAACCCCAAAATGGGCACCGGCAACTGCACGGCCATCTGCGCTGCCTTTTTCACGACCATACCGGCCAGCGCTGGCGGTGCGGTTACCAACACTGCCCCACTTAGCGATAGCGACTGCATCACTGTCAATGATGCATCCGATGTGCCCGGGGGCAGGTCTACTATGAGGTAGTCCAGCCTGCCCCATAGCACCTCTTCCCAGAACTGCTGGATCGCCTTGCCAATAAGAGGCCCGCGCCAAATAACGGCCTGGTCCTCTTGTTCCAACAGCAAGTTGATAGACATCACCTTGATTCCCGTCCGGCTCTCGACGGGGAGCATGCCCCTTGGCTCGCTGGTGGGCCTGGCTGTGTGCGGAAAGAACATCTTGGGGATGCTGGGACCGGTGATGTCGGCGTCCAGTATCCCAACTTGATGCCGCTGCTGCCGCAATGCCACTGCCAGCAAACTGCTAACGAGCGACTTGCCGACGCCACCCTTGCCGCTGAGGACGGCAATGACGTGATGAATGTCGTTCATACGCACTGCGTTTCGTGTTTGTGGACTATCTTGGCTATTCTGTTGCCCTTGCTTAGGGTTCATCTTTGCTAACTCCAGGGTAGGAACGGTAGGCGAGAGGGGAGCGGTGGAACCCAATTGTCAGCCACGAGCAGCCCCTCCCACTGGCAACTCTTACTGCGCGCCTGTGACTGCAGCGTGATTTGATCGACCGCATGGCCCTGGTGGCAGCTATGTTGTCGTGACGTTTCATCGTGTTGGCTTCAAGCATCACGATTCATCAATTGTGTCAAGAGTTCAGCCCGCACGTATCCAGCCACCTCGATGGTCTGGCCGGTAACGCCCGGCACCTGACCCACGGCGGACTTGATCATCTGGGCCAGAGAAACGGCGATGGGGCAGAAGGGCGACGAGGGGCGAAAGCGATACGTCACCTGGCCGTTTGCTTCGACGGTCAGGTTCTCTACCAGCCGCATACGCCACACGTCGGCGCCGGTCTCCGGGTCTATCACGGTCTTCAGTTGTTCGATGATGGCCTGTTCCAGGGTCTTGACTGGCTCATCTACCATCGCTTTATCCCTCAGGGAGTCGAGGCTGAGTTATGCATCTTATCTTCTTCCAGGACGGACACGACCCGTGCCCACACACGACACAGTTCACGAGCGACAGCGTTGTCCTGCCAGCGTGTAACCGGCAGGCCCTCCACCATGGCCCGGGTGACATCTGTATCGAAGGGGATGTGACCTACTACGTCAACGCCACGCTGGCGACAGAAGGATTCGATGGTGGTCACACCCTCTGGGTGCAGGTCAGCCTTGTTGATGCATACCAGGGCCGGGATGCCGAAGTGCTCGGTGGTTTGCAGCATGCGCGCCAGGTCGTGCGCGCCAGCTACGGTCGGCTCGGTCACGAGAAGGGCCAGATCAGTCCCGGTGGCGGCACTGATGACAGGGCACCCGATTCCGGGTGGTCCGTCAATGATGATCAGTTCATACGAATCATCGAGCGCCAACAAGCGGGCTTGCTGCCTGACCATTGTTACCAGCCGGCCTGAGTTCTCCTGTCCCGGCCGAAGGGCAGCGTGGAAGAGCGGGCCGTAGGAGGTGTCGGATCGAAACCATTGGCCGGCCATCTGCTGCTCCATGTGAATGGCCTGGGGGGGACACTGGTAGACGCAGGCGGCACAGCCATCACAGGCAACGGGGTCCACAATTGCTGGATCGGGGAAGGCTGGTTCCGGGATTGCGTCGAAACGGCACACCTCAGTGCAGATACCGCAGCTATCACACAAATCGGGATCAATGATGGCGATCGCGCCGCCCGTGAAGTCGTGTGCTTCCAGTTCTGTGGGCGCTAGCACGAGATCCAGATTAGCGGCGTCCACATCGGCGTCGGCCAGGACAGCACGGATGGGGGGCACCTCGCACCTGTAGGCTGGCCCCTCCGCCGCCAGATGGGCGAAAGCGGCGGCCACAGTCGTCTTGCCGGTACCTCCCTTGCCGCTGAGGATGACGAGTTGCTTCATCCGTCTTTCTCCTGCACTAGGTCTCTGATTCGCGTGTATAGCTGGCGAAAAGGCTCAACGTAGTCGGGGCGGATGTGCACCAATGGCTTGCCCTGAGCGATGCCTTGGGCCACCTGGCGATCCAAGGGAATGCGCATCAGTATGGGGAGTTCCGCTTCAGTGCAGAATTCGTCCACCTGCGCGTTGCCGATGCCGTCCCGATTGATGATCACGCCAGCCGGAATCCCCAGGTCACGCACTACCTCGACCATAAGTCGCAGATCGTGCAGGCCGAAGGGGGTTGGCTCGGTGACCAGGAGCGCGAAATCGGCCCCGTGCGCCGTTTCCACCACGGGACAGGAGGTGCCGGGGGAAGCATCCACGATGACCGCTTCCACATCGGATGTCCACCCGTTGGTTGGTGCCCATCGTTTGAGCTGGCGGATGATAGGCACGGCCATAGGCTCCCCCACGTTCATTATACCCCGCGCGAAGCGGATGCCGGTTGGGGTGGGGCCGGCTTCCAGGAGTCCCATGACGTTCAGGCTTTCGCTGATGGCATTTTCCGGGCAAATGAGAGTGCAGCTTCCACAGCCGTGACACAGCTCGGGGAAAACCAACGTGTTCTGTCCAATGACAGCAATAGCGTGAAACTGGCATACCTCAGCACATCGGCCACAGAAGGTGCAGCGGGTCTCGTCGACCTCAGGGAGGAGAATGCCCACCTCTTGGCGCCACTCGAAAGCAGGGCGAAGAAAGAGATGGGCATTGGGTGCTTCCACATCGCAGTCCAGGAACAGGATGTTACTGGTGTCGAGCGCGAGTGCCAGGCTGGTGGCGACAGTCGTCTTTCCTGTCCCGCCCTTTCCACTGGCCACGACGATCCTGATCATTGCCTGCCACGCCCTCCGCCTCCTCCGCGCCCCCCGCCTCCACCGCGCCCGGGTCCCGTGCCGTGCAGGGCCGGGCCTGTGGCAGCGCTCACCGGCTTCAACTGGTTCTCCTGGAAAGAGGTGAGAAGTTCGCGGACCGTGGGGGGGGCACCGGGCGGGGCCACGTACATCTTGATACCGGCGGCCGTCAGTCCGCTGGAGGCGTTAGGGCCACAGTTGCCGCTGATGACGGCCTGTACCCCGTGACCAGTGATGAACTGGGCGGCCTGTATCCCCGCTCCGCCACTGGCGCCGACTGCCGGGTTGGGATGCGCCTGTGCATCTTCGGTTTCAGTGTCGATAATGATGTAATTTGCTGCCCGGCCGAAGCGCGGATCAAACGGCTCGTCCAGACTTGAGCCCGAGGCACTGATAGCGATTTTCATTTATCTCCTCATTCTGTTTTCTAGAGTCTACTCGCGTGTCATCTGCGAACCACACTTGGGACACGTCACTTCGTAGCAGGGTTGGCCAGTGGTGTGCTTTACCTTGTGACCGCAGCTGGGGCAAACGCAGGTGCCGTCGGGGCCGGCCGCCTTGGGGCCACCCCCGCGGCCCCGTCCACCGCCACCGCCCCGGCCGCCACCGCCACCGCCGCCGCCACCGCCACCGCTTCCTTTGCCGAATAGCATCTTACCTACTTCCTTGGCTGGGGTTGGACATATCCGGTCTGTTCAGTGGGCACGATTGCCCACGTGATGATGTTGGCTGTCGGCACACGCCTCAACGCCACTCAGTGCGCCGCCAGGATAATCTGCCAGCGGGTCGCGCACGGCGTCCGAGGCGCCTGTCACGGCCTGGATACCGAAAGCCGCCAGGGCTGGCCCTGTGACCCCGGACGCCTCTCCCACCACGGCCGGCGCCATTGCCCCGGCCACCTCCTCCACCTCTGCCAAATACCATGTCGCTTACCTCCTTGGTAGTGTTGGACATGTCCGGTCTGGTCAGTGGATACGATT
>JAUVRU010000403.1 GCA_030597485.1 Anaerolineae bacterium | reverse complement strand
CCACACCAGGATAGCGCCATGGTTCAGGCAGATCAGACGGTGAAAAGGGCCGCTCTACTCGTTGCCACGTTAGGCGCCTTCCTCACACCCTTTATGGGCTCTGCGGTCACCCTGGCGCTCCCCAGAATCGGACAAGCCTTCTCAATGGACGCTGTTCTATTGGGTTGGGTTGCCACCGCCTATCTTCTGGCAGCCGCGATGTTCCTGGTCCCCTTTGGCAAGATAGCGGACATACACGGAAGGAAGAGGATCTTCACCTACGGTGTGCTGACGCTCACGCTGGCATCTTTTCTTTGCGCAATCTCGACATCCGGCACCCTGCTGATTTGCTTTCGGGTCTTGCAGGGCATCGGCAGCGCCATGATATTCGGCACCGGGATAGCCATTCTGACTTCAGTGTTCCCCGCCGGCGAACGGGGCAAAGCCTTGGGGATAAACGTGGCTGCGGTCTACCTGGGGTTGTCGCTCGGCCCGTTCCTGGGAGGCCTGCTGACGCAGCATCTTGGCTGGAGAAGCGTCTTCCTGGTGAATGTGCCGCTCGGCCTCACCATCATTGCCCTCGTTTGGTGGCAGTTGGACGGGGAATGGGCGGAGGCACGGGGAGAGGGGTTCGACCTGGTCGGGTCCATCATCTATAGCCTGTCGCTTGTGGCCATCATGTACGGTTTCTCCGCACTGCCGGCCATGTTGGGAGCGTCGCTGATTCTGGTTGGTGTCGTAGGGATTGTGACATTCGTTTGGTGGGAAGAAAGGGTCGAGCATCCTGTTTTGAACATGGCTTTGTTCAGGGGCAACACCGTCTTCGCTTTCTCCAACCTGGCTGCGTTGATCAATTACAGTGCCACCTTTGCGGTCGGTTTTCTTATGAGCCTCTATTTGCAGTATGTAAGAGGGCTGAGCCCACAAAGCGCGGGGTTGGTTATGGTATCTCAGCCCATTGTGCAGGCGGTTTTCTCGCCATTTGCTGGCCGGCTGTCAGACAGAGTTGAATCGAGAACGGTCGCCTCGGCGGGCATGGGATTCACGGTTGTCGGCCTCGTGCTTCTTGCTGGCCTGGACGATGACACAAGCCTGCGATTCATCGTCGCCAGCTTGATGCTTCTTGGCTTCGGCTTCGCTCTCTTCTCGTCTCCCAACACAAATGCGATCATGAGCTCCGTTGAAAAGAGGTTCTACGGGGTGGCCTCGGCAACGCTGGGGACCATGCGGCTGATCGGCCAGATGTTTAGCATGGGGATCGTGATGTTGATATTCTCCCTGATCATGGGGAAGGTAGAGATTGCGCCCGAGAACTACCCGTCTCTCCTCGCCAGCACCAATCTGGCGTTCACCATTTTCGCTATCCTGTGCTTCGGCGGCATCTTTGCATCGCTGGCAAGGGGCAAGGTCCGGTGAGGGTGTTCGCAAACGGCGACGGAGGGCACCAGCTGAAGCCTCGACTCCACCGCTGTCACGGATGAAACCCGCGAAAGCCTCGATTCCAGCGGAGGCACGGAAGGATGCAGCTTCTGCCGCTCTACCACGTACGGGGTTACAGGCGGCAAGCTGCCAGGCCGACCAGTGCCGGCTGGCGGGACAGAGACGGGATGGGAAGCAGCCGCGAGAGAGGCGTGCATCTGGCAGAACTGACGCGGCCGCATTCATCGTTCACACCGTCCCAGTGTCCAGGGATCATTCATCATTCTGCATTCTACATTCACTGCGGCCTGACCTGATAGTTGGGGGCCTCCTTGGTGATGAAGACACCATGGGGGTGACTCTCGACCAAACCGGCGCTGGTGACGCGCACAAATCGGGCCTTTTCCTGCAGCTCTGGCAAGTTGGCCGCCCCCACATATCCCATCCCCGACCGTAATCCACCCATCAACTGAAACGTGTAGTCGGCCAGCTGACCCTTGTAGGACACCTGTCCCTCGATTCCCTCAGGCACCAGCTTGCCCGCCGCCTGGCGGCCGTCCTCCGTATCTTGAAGGGAGAGGTAGCGGTCACGGGCAAGTCCCTTCATAGCGCCCTGAGATCCCATTCCCCGGTACACCTTGAAGCGCCGTCCCTCGTAGATGACGATCTCGCCCGGCGATTCCTCCAGGCCAGCCAGCAGCGATCCCAGCATGACGGCACTGGCACCGGCGGCCAGTGCCTTGACGATGTCGCCGGAATACTCGATGCCGCCATCGGCGATGATGGGAATGCCCTGGGGCCGGGCAACTGCGGCACATTCGGCGATGGCGGTGAGTTGGGGCACACCGACTCCGGCGACGACGCGGGTGGTGCAGATCGAGCCGGCCCCCACGCCCACCTGCACCGCATCGGCGCCGGCCTCAATCAAGGCCTGCGTTCCCTCGCCGGTAACGACGTTCCCGGCCAGGACCGGCAAATCGGGCGCGATCATCTTTATGCGGCGCACCGCTTGCAGCACGGCCGCCGAATGGCCGTGGGCGGTATCTACCGCGGCCGCGTCGACGCCGGCATCCAGCAAGGCTTCCAGACGGAAGTCCAGCTCGTCGCCCACGCCGACCGCGGCCGCCACCAACAGCCGGCCACCGGCATCGGCGGCCGCGTTGGGGAAATCCTGTTTCTTCAAGATGTCCTTGTAGGTGATAAGGCCACGAAGACGAAAATCATCGTCCACCAACGGCAGTTTTTCGATGCGATGCTCCTGGAGGATGGCCTTGGCCTCTTCCAGCGAGGTGCCGACGGACGACGTGACCAGACCGTCGCTGGTCATATACTCCCGCACCGAGGCATCCAGCTGGGTGACGAACCGGACATCACGGTTGGTCAGAATGCCGACCAACCGGCCGTTGTCGGTGATGGGCACGCCAGAGATATGATAGCGGGACATGATGGCCTCGGCGTCAGCCAGGGTGGCCTCCGGGGGAAGGGTGATGGGGTCCACGATCATGCCGGATTCGGAGCGTTTCACCTTGTCCACCTCGGCTGCCTGTTCTTCGGGGGTGAGGTTGCGATGAATGACCCCTATGCCGCCCTGACGGGCCAGGGAGATGGCCAACCGCGACTCGGTGATCGTGTCCATGGCAGCCGACAGGACGGGGATGTTGAGGGCCAATCTGTCGTGCAGGTCGGTGCGGAGATCTACCTGCGAGGGAAGCACTTCGGCATAGCCAGGAACCAGCAAGACGTCGTCGAAGGTGAGGGCTTCATCTCCGGTAGGATCGGCATACTGCATGGGCGTCCTCCTCAATGTACTGTTTGATGACCGAAATCTGGAGACTCCAGACTCCATCGCCAGCACTGGTGCCGGCTTGTTGCCGAAGATTATACCACAATTCTCCATAAATGGGTGAAGTGTAGCCCCGCACATGCCGCCCGCTGGCAACCAGATCCCGCACATTGGGGTCATCCTTTGCCACCAACAGCACCTATCAAACCGTGGCCCGACTGCTGTCTCCCATGATTTCTTCAAACGGCCTTCACATCTTCT
>JAUVRU010000326.1 GCA_030597485.1 Anaerolineae bacterium | reverse complement strand
CGCAAGGCATCGCAGTGGGCCAGGCCAGTGCCGACAACCATCAGGTTCTCGCAGACTACCTGGCCTTCGCCGCCCAACGGTTGATATGCCCCGCTGACGCCCACACCCGCCTGGTAGATGGGATGGCCGGAGAAAGCAGGTAACGGTGCATCGGCGGAGATACCCATGGTCACGTCAACCAGTTGTCGCACCCGGCTGTCTCCCAGCAGCGCGTTGACCAGCGGTGCCACCGGCCCGGCCAGTTTGCCCAGTGTCTCGGCTCGGGCGATCAGGTTGTTGCGCAGCCGAAGCCGGACGGGAACCTTGCCCTGCTCCACCATCGCGGCGCGGGCGCGGGCATTCATCTCGGCGATCTGCACCCCGCTGGGGCATACCATGTTGCAGACCCGGCATCCCAGACAGTAATCCACCGACCTGTCCGGACTCGGTTGCCCTGGCTGGCGGAATCGGCTTGCCTGGGGCCCCTCATACTTGGGGCCGGGAAACAGGTCCGTCACCCGTACCACCGGACATTCGGTCACACAGATATTGCACTTGCTACACTGATCAAGCGTGAACTCAGCCACTTCCAGTACGTGTTTCATGGGCAATAGGATGCTCTGGGCACCTGGGCCACCCCTACTCAGGCGCGGCCGGGTTGCTCTCCTGTCCGATCAGTTTGCCCGCCTGATAGCCGGTCACCAGCGCCACGCCCTCGAAGGCGCGCTCTCGCAAGGCATCGCAGTGGGCCAGGCCGGTGCCGACAACCATCAGGTTCTCGTAGACTACCTGGCCTTCGCCGTCCAACGGTTGATATGCCCCGTTGACTTCCACACCCGCCTGGTAGATGGGATGGCCGGAGGCGTCCAGGAAATCGCGGCGGAACCATCGTGAGCGCTGGGCCGGAGCCCACACCGGCAGGTCACAAACCACCTCGCGGATCTGCCCTTCATAGTCGGCCACGATACCACCTCCCAGAATGCCGCCGGTAGCCAGGACGAACCGTTCGGCCTGATGCGGCTTCCGGCGGGCGGCCGCTTCGGTCCACAGTCTCGTCATCCGCTGCCCTTCCGCGTCAGCGGCCACTGCCTCCATGCCGTTGAAAACCTGGCCCCTGGCCCGTTCGATGGCTGTCACCAGAATCCGATGCCAGCGCATGCCCGGTATCGAGGGGGGCAGGATGGGAATCTCGAACACGGGGCACCCCAGCCGTTCCTCCAGGTCGCGTTTCACCCGCAGCGCGTCGTCCACGCCCAGCACCGCCGGGAAGCCGATTCGGGCTGCCTGGCCCAGCTTCGGCTTTAGCTGGTCCGCCACCTCTTCTCGGAAGTCCGCATCGTCAAACAGCCGCGCCAGGATGGTGGTGTTCATCACCCGCCGCTGTCGCAGTCGGGGCAGGTCGAGGGTGACACCCCGTGCCGGAATGCCCTGGGCATCCAGGTTATCGGCCACCAGGCTGGGGCAGAACTCCAGACAGGCATCGAAACCCACAATCAGCACAGGGTCGTGCCGACGCATATCCCCCTCGATCATGGTTTCCGGCGCCAGGCAGGTTGGTCGGGCTGTGCCTACGGCCGATGGCAGCAACCAGTTGCGCTCCAGTGACCCGTGCAGTGGATAGTCGGCGGCGGCACACAACTGCTGGAACGCCGCCAGCGCCTCTGCCAGCGTGTCCAGCCCCGCCAGAGCATATGGATGCTGTCGGTTGGACTCGATTAGCTGATGCACGGCTGCCCGGGGAGACCGGACGGCCGTGTCCGGATCAGAGGGAAGGTATCCAAGCACGCCGACACAGCCTGATCCCCAATGCGTGGCCCCCCAACCCTTGGCCACCACCCGGGTGCTGCGTCCCTGGCTGGCTGTCTGCCAACCAGCCGTCAGCCCGGCCAGACCGGCTCCGACGATCAGAACATCAGTCTTCATGGACCTCTCCAGGCGTTACCTCAGTCTCATACATCACGCAACCCAGCCGGGAAGCCCGCTCTCCCACCAGATGATCGGCGTTCATCACGTCCAGATAGATCATCTCGTTGAAACGTTCTTGCCGCATCTGCTGGCCTGCCAGCGCCGGCAACAGTCCCTTCCAGCGCTCCTGCAGGAAATCCCGCAGGGCCACATTGGTCTCTGCCACTGGAGGCCGGCGCAGCTGATGCCAGAGACCGACCGCTCGATAGGTGCAGAAGCCGCCCTGACAGGTGCCCATTCCCAGCCGGGTGTCCCGGCGGATGTCGTCAATGGTCCTGGCCTCTCCCTCGACGATAGCGCGCTCGACCTGTTCCCGGGTCGCCAGTTCGCACTCGCACACCAGCTGGCTGTAAGTCGCCTCGTCTTCCACGCGGGCCAGCGGCGTTGCCAGCCGGTGGTAGTGGGCCGCCTCGGCGTCGGAAACTGATTCCAGGTGGGTGCGGCACGTCCGGTCGCACCCCAACTTCTCACACACCCGGTCCACCGTCTCCTGGGCCATGAGCCGGTAGGTGGTCCACTTGCCGCCGATCATGGTTACCATGCCGACCATCCCATCCCGGGTTTCGTGGTCGAGCAGCATATGCGACCGTCCCACGTCCCGATCGGAGGTTGTCTCTGCCGGGCTTGCCTCATATAGGGGGCGCACACCGGCCCATACCCGCAGCACCCGCATATCTTTGATGCCCGGCACCAATCGGTCGCCTTCCTCCAGCATCAGGCGAATCTCCCACGGCTCGACGGCAAAGCGCTCCGGGTCATCCACCTTCTCGTCGGTGGTGCCGATCACGGCCACGGTGTGGGTAGGCACGATGACGTCGCCGTCGGCCGACGGGCGGCAGCGGTTGACCACCGTGCCCAGTGGCCGGTGGTGCATGGCCACCATCGTCCCCTTGCCGCAGCGCACCGGCACCTGCAATCCGGCCGTGGCAGCAATCAGCCCGGCCCAGGCACCGGCGGCGTTGACCACCATCTCGGCGTGCACGGTCACCTGCTCGTCGTTGACCAGGTCGTGACATAGTGCCCCCACGATGCGGTCCCCCTGTTTCAACAAGTTGATCACCTGGTGATACGTCCACACCTGGGCTCCGTGCTGCCGGGCCGACTCCACGTTGGCCCGGGCCGCCAGGAAGGAATCGGCGGTGCCATCGGGAACCCGGAAACAGCGCGAGATCTCAGGGTTGAGAAAGGGCTCTTGGCGCAGCATCTGGCCGATGGAGATCTCTTCCACCGGGATGTGGGCCTGGTGGCAGCCGGCGACGAATTCGTCGCCGTAGTCGGGGGTGTCCCAGGGCGTCGTCACGAAGAAACCACCGGTGTCTTCGATGCAGTGGGGCATGATCCGGCGCAGAATCTGATTCTCTTGGATGCATTCAGCCGCAGTCTGGGGGTCCTTCACCGCGTAACGGCCTCCGCTGTGCAGCAGGCCGTGATAACGCCCGGTGGTGCCGTGGGCCAGGTCCCGCTTCTCCACCAGGATGGCATCCAGCCCCCGCATGGCCAGATCGCGGATGATGCCGGTGCCGGTAGCCCCGCCGCCGATCACCAATACCCGTGTTTCAACCTGTCGCATATTGCAGTTTCCTTATGGAATGAGATGTTCTGTCTGCACGCATCTGGCAAGGGCGCCGATGCGCTACCCATCCGGCAGGCAAAGGATGCGGCTGATGCCGGGCTGAGCCCACTCCAGATGGCTTGGTCTATCTTCTGCTTCCTTGTGGTTGCATACGTCGCTGGTGATGCCGCTCGACGTGCTGCTCAGCCCGGGCAGTGTGCAGGTGACATCTGTTCTGGCGGTGGACTCGAAGGAACACTGGAAGCCTTTGCGCCCTTGCGTTGACGGCAGACGCAGGGATCTAATCATGCCACGCTTTGTCTTCTTGAGCAAAGCCTGGCCTGTGGCGCAGGGGGGAGCGGGGGAGCAGGGGGGTAGGGGGGCGGGGGGGCGGAGGGGCGGAGGGGCAGGGGAGCGGGGGGGCGGGGGGGCAGGGGGGCGG
>JAUVRU010000337.1 GCA_030597485.1 Anaerolineae bacterium | reverse complement strand
CCGGACCTATGTCGGTCTATGTCCAATTCAGGCATCGTCAATGCCTCGTTGGAAGGCCGTAGCCTGCAGAATCGAGAAGCCCCCCTCAGCTACCGTGCTCCCATCATTCTTCGCCGTAGATGGCCTTCATCTCGTCGTAGACTCGGCTGACGCCGGCGCGTATTCGTTTCTCGACGAAGGACTTGTCGCCCTGGCGGTAGGGGAAATAGTCGATCATCTGGCTGATGACGACCGCTGCTTCTGATTTAGTGCGCCCCGACCGGTACTGGTTGCGCACCTTGGAGCGCATAGCGCGAATATACTCGGAGACCGGCAGGGTGGCCTCCACGTTGCACAAAGGGCCGTGGCCGGGCACGCTGCACGTCAACGATGTCTTGCGCAGTCGGGTGAGCTCTGCCAGCCATTCCCTGGTGTTGCTCTGGCCCAGGGATGGATGTTCCCCGACCACTACCACATCGCCCGTGAACAGGACGCGCTCTTCCGGTAACCAAAGCCCGCTGGTCGCCGGCGTGTGCCCTCCCATGTGCACGAAATGGATCTCACGCCCACCCTTCTTGACTATCAGGCGTCCGGTAAAGGCAATTTCTGGCTTCTTGATAACCACTTCGTTGAACTGTGCCGCGATTTCAGGCTGCCGTTTGAACATGTTCTTGGTGCGTTCGATGAAGGCATCCTTGTAGTTTGCCATCTCTTTCCAGGCCAGCTCGTGCGCGATGACCGGGGCATCAAAATACTGGTTTCCCAGAATGTGGGCCCGGTGGTGATCGGTGTTGAACACAAAGAGCACATTGTCAGCGATGCTGGCGACCTCAGCCGCCCAGGCTTTGCCGTCCTCAGGGATCAAGGGGGTGTCGACCACAATGGCGCCGACATCCGTAAGGATACAGCCAACGTTTGCACCTTCATAGTCGAAATTCACGTAGACACGAGCAGCGATTTGTTCCACGATACCCTACCGTAGCGATGTGCTTGTCCCCTAGTGTACCATAACGTAGCTTGATAATCAATACCCTATGGCGGCGAGTTGTGACGTAACCGCGGGAATCTACAAAAGAAGCCCTGCCGCTTTGGTGCGGCAAGGCCTTACTTGCTGATACTGAGGCGACGGCGGGATTCGAACCCGCGATGGGGGTTTTGCAGACCCCTGCCTTTCCACTTGGCTACGTCGCCGGGGATTCTCTCCCCTGACAATGCTATTTTACCACACCAGTGGACGTGGCGTCAAGTTCTCCAGCAACATTGTCATCTGAAGGAACTATACCCCTTTCGGTAACATTTTGGGTGAATGAATGCGATATCTTGACTGTGTTGAGGGTTCGTGATAGAATGAACACAGAGGCCGAATGAAGTGTTCTTCGCCCCACACCCCCGGATGTGTGGGGTTGCTGTTGGATGCGTGGGCTCTTTCGTGAAACTGGATCCTCCAGGTGAGAGTCCAGGCTAACGTGGGGCAAAACAGGCATTCACCCTGAGTCTCCCGGAGGTTGCGACTGGCTGCAGAGCACCCGACCCGGTGTCTGCGAGAGAATAGCCAGGTGAGTGTACATCTTCCGGGAGAGTGCTCGGATGTCCAATCCACTTCTCCATAAGAGGCATTATTCGTATGCTTGATACCCTATTCTCCCCGAGATCCATTGCCGTAGTTGGTGCCTCACGTACCGAAGGCAAGCTGGGTCACGCGGTTCTGGCGAACCTTATTGAGGGCGGCTTTCAGGGTTCACTCTATCCCATCAATCCCAGGCCGGGTGACATTTTGGGCCTGCCCAGCTATGCCAGCCTGGACGACATAGAGGGTGAGATTGACCTGGCCGTGATTGTGATCCCTAGCAAAGGTGTCCTGGATGTGCTGGAGGCTTGTGGTCAACTGGGGGTTGGCTCGGTCATTGTCATTTCGGCTGGTTTCCGGGAAACCGGTCACGAAGGCTTGATGGCCGAGCGCAAGATGGCAGAGATCGCCGACCAGTACCAAATGCGAATCGTGGGTCCCAATTGCCTGGGGGTTATCGACACATTGGCATCAATGAATGCCTCCTTTGCCGTCGGCATGCCGCGTCAGGGAAAGATTGCCTTCATGTCTCAGTCGGGTGCGCTGTGCACCTCGATTCTTGACATCGCGCTGGCCCGTTCCGTTGGGTTTTCCCGGTTTGTGAGCCTGGGGAACAAAGCTGATCTGGATGAAATAGACTTCCTCGAAGCCTGGTCCGACGATCCCGAGTCAAATGTGATCATGGGTTATGTGGAGGGTATTGCCGATGGTGCCCGCTTCATTGACGTGGCTCGCCGGTTGACCAAGACAAAACCGGTCATTGTCATCAAGTCGGGTAGAACCAGCGCCGGCTCGCGGGCGGTCAGCAGTCATACCGGCACGCTGGCCGGCAGTGAGCGAGCGTATGAGGCGGCCTTCAAACAGGCTGGCGTCATCCGATCCTCCTCTGTTGGCAATCTATTCGATCTGTCAATTGCGTTCGCCAGGCAGCCCTTGCCCCGTAACGATAAGGTGGCAATCGTCACCAATGCTGGCGGTCCGGGCATTATGGCTACCGATGCGATTGAGCAGATGGGTCTGAGGCTGGCTTCCCTGGCCGAGGAAACAATGGCAAGTCTGCGCCAAGCGCTGCCCCCGGCCGCCAGTGTCCTGAACCCGGTGGACGTGCTGGGCGATGCCCTGGCCGATCGTTACCAGGCTGCTCTTCGGCTGGTGTCGGCTGATCCAAGCGTGGGCGCGCTCATCGTCATTCTCACGCCACAGTTCATGACCGAGATCGAGGAGACGGCCAAAGCTGTGGCTGAAGTGGCACACCAATCCGAGGTCCCGGTGCTGGCTTGCTTCATGGGGGAGGCCAACACGCAGGGTGGCGTGAGGATCCTCACGGAGCACGATGTGCCCAATTACATTGTGCCGGAGCGGGCAGTGACTGCCCTCAAGGCGATGGCTGACCAGCATCGCTGGCAAGATCGTCCGCTGCCGCAATTCGAAGCCTTCGAGGTGAATCGTGAGCGGGTGGCTCGGATCTTCGAACACGTTCGGGCTGACAGCCGTCTGCAGATTGGCGATGCCGAGGCTCGTGACATTCTGGAGGCCTATTGCATTCCTATTCCGGGGTCGAAACTGTGCCGGACAGCGGAAGAGGCAGTGGCGTTCGCCGAAGAAGCGGGCTATCCCGTGGTGATGAAAATCGCTTCACCCGACATCTTGCACAAGACTGACATCGGCGGCGTGCGATTGAACATCCAGAGCGCCCCCGATGTGCGCGACTCGTTTGACTTGATGACCTTCCGGGCCATGCGCCACATGCCCGACGCGGAAATCTGGGGATGCCTGGTTCAGCAGCAAGTGCGTGGCGGCAAGGAAGTCATCGTGGGCATGAACCGTGATCCCCAGTTTGGTCCTCTGATGATGTTTGGGCTCGGTGGCATCTACGTGGAAGCTCTCAAGGATGTTGCCTTTCGCATCGCGCCTTTCTCACGCGACGAGGCCCGTGAGATGATGCGCGAGATTCGGTCTTTTAACCTTCTGCGCGGCGTGCGCGGTGAGCCGCCGTCGGACATCGAAGCCAGTACAGACACATTGCTCAAGTTGTCGCAGCTGGTCACCGATTTCCCGGAGGTCGTGGAGATGGATATCAACCCATTGATGATCTTCGAAGAGGGGAAGGGCGTGATGGGCATTGACATGCGCCTGGTGCTGGCATCTTAGGAAGCAGAGGGGCTACCTTGATCTCAATCAGCCATTACAAATCTGGGAGGCAGCTCTCGCGAAGAGTATTTACGTGACTTCAACCCAAACTTACTCCGGCCAGAGCGCCTTGTGCGTTGGCCTGTTGCGCCGACTTCCCCGTGATGCCTCTAAGGT
>JAUVRU010000320.1 GCA_030597485.1 Anaerolineae bacterium | reverse complement strand
GCGTCCGATGTCCCCAGCCACCGGCAGGCGCAGCCCTTGATCGTACATCGGCAGGCGGCGGAGGGGATAGAAAACGGGGCGGCTGTCAAGGACTCGCTGCCGCAGGCAAACCATGAGTGCATCCCGTTCCAGTCCGTAGGACTCCTCCACCAGAACCGTGTACATCCAGTAAACATTTTCGGCCCATTCGGCAGAGGGGGGCAACGCGAGTCCGGGAGCCTCTGACAAGCGCCGGGTATAATGCCCCGCATTGCGTGCTCGCACGGCAATGAATTCCTCGATGCGCTCCAATTGTGCCACCCCCAAGGCTGCCTGCATGTTGGTCATGCGATAGTTGTAGCCGATTTCAGTGTGCCAGTAAGGGTTCTCCTGGGTCTTCGCCTGGTTCCCCAGGAAATGGCAGCGTTCGACCAGGTCGGGGTCGTCAGCGACAATCATACCCCCTTCGCCGGTGGTGATGATCTTGTTGCCGTAGAAACTGAACACAGCCACGTCACCCAGTGAACCGGCGCGCCGACCATGGTAGCGAGCCCCGTGCGCCTCAGCCGCATCCTCGATCAATATCAGGCTATGCTCATCCGCCAGAGCGCGCAGCGGGTCCATATCGGCCGGGTGACCATAGAGATGGACGGCTATGATGGCCCGGGTGCGGCGCGAAATGGCCTGGGCCACCGCCTGCGGATTGATATTCCAGGTGCTCTCCTCCGAATCGACGAAGACAGGCGTGGCGCCGGTGTAGGTTACAGCATTGGCCGTGGCTACGAAAGTCAGTGACGGGACAATCACTTCGTCCCCGGGCCCGATGCCCAGCGCCACCAACGTTAGATGAAGGGCCACGGTCCCGCTGTGGGTTGCCAGACCGTAACCAGCGCCACAATACGCTGCGAATTCCTGCTCAAACCGCTTCACGTACTGGCCCAGCGATGACACCCATCCACTGCGAACACAGTCGGTGATGTATTCCAGTTCTTTCTCCCCCATGAGCGGGGCAGCTACCGGTATCATCTCGCTAGTTTTCCGTCGGGTCCGTGTCGGACTGTGACCGGACAAAATAGGCCCAGCAGGCTTCGTCAATGATCTCAGGTGTCAGACGATAGGGGATTCCCTCATAGTCGCTGAGAGCCACCACTACCCTTAGGAGGTCACGGGGATGCACTGACTGGAGATTGCGCCCTGGTTTGTAATACCATTGTTGCAGCAGGTGCAGGAAGGTCGTCTTGTCGAAGGGCACATCGAGTTGATTGCACATAGCGGAGAAGAGCCGGTAGAACATCTTCTCGTCAGGGCTGGTAACCTCTACCTTCATCTGGATGCGGCGCAGAAAGGCATCATCAACCAGGTCGGCGGGATCGAGATTGGTGCTGAAGACAATCAGCTGCTCGAAGGGTATCTGGAACGTTTGACCCGTTCGCAGGCGGAGGACGTCAATGTGAGTCTCCAGCGGCACGATCCAGCGGTTGAGCAGGTCTGTGGGGCGCATCTGCTGACGCCCAAAGTCGTCAATCAGGAACATTCCCCCATTGGCCTTCATCTGCAATGGTGCATCGTAGAACTTGGTCACCGGGTCAAAGAGGAGGTCCAAGCTGTCCAGCTTCAGCTCACCGCCCGCCATCACTACCGGCCGGTGATATCGTGACCAGCGAGGATCTACATCGGCTGGCACGTCGCCTTCGAATTCCTTGTGCACCAGCCGGTCGTACAGCTGAATCACCTGGCTGCCCACAGTGACGGCGTAGGGCAGCCAGACGGGATCGGTGCTGGACACCAACCCGGCAATGGCCTGGGCAATCGTTGTTTTCCCATTTCCTGGCGGGCCGTAGAGAAAGAGCGAGGCGCCAGCATTGACAGCCGGTCCAATCTGCCGGTCGAAGTGTTCGGGCAGAACCAGGTGGCTGAGAGCATCCTTGACCTGCTGAGGGCTTACTTCTTCGTGGCGTGCCTGCCACAGGATGGCTTTGTTGTACTTCTCCAGAGGAACAGGGGCTGGTCCGATGTATTGGGTGCGCTCCAACGCGTCGCGGGCGCGTGACTTGCCTTCCTCGGTGATCCTGTAGACATAGCTGCGCCGTCCCATCGCACCAGTTGCACCCGGGACCTCCACCAGGTGTTCGCTCTGCAACTGTAGCAGAATCTCATCCAGCACCTTGAAGGGAAGACGCAATACTTCTTCAAGACGGGTGACAATTGTGTCTCCCTCGGTAAAGAGGAGGCGCAGCACGATGTCCACCGCGACTGCATTGGGGATGTCCACTTCTGCCAGATTGGGGGGCGAACTCAACAGCGACTTAATGCTCTGACTCACCGCTGCCTCCTGTTCTTCGTGGTCGCAACACACACTGTCGCACCGCGTGCGACCAAATAGGATTTTGTGCTGGGGGCTGACCGCTTTCGTGAAATCTTACTCCAAATCAATTCACCTGGCAAATGGCCTGAATCAGCTTTCCAGATGCTTGACAAAGCCGGTTTTGCCGTGGTATGCTACTCACGTTGCATTGGCATGGTGTAGAGGATCGTCAGAGGGTTCACTCAGGAGATTGCTCGAAAGTGATACCCGTCTGCCTGTGGGCGCATAATGCGCCTTCCTCGGAAACAGGCAGAGGTGACATCTGGAAAGGACGAACATGAAACCTAGTCTCCTCGATATCCTTCTGTGTCCTTGTTGCGGCGCGGAAGGCTTGACACTGAGCAAGGCACAGTTCCAGCAACTCGCCTACGGGGACGAGGAAGTTGAGGAGGTGTATTCCGGCATGGTAACATGCAGTGTCTGCCAGAATGCATTTCCTGTAGAGGAATACGTGCTATCGTTTGCGAATTTGCTCCCTGATGATGTCCGCGCTGACGGTGAGTATTGGGGTGAACTGTTCCGCTGGCACGTCAGCCAAGGCGATCTGGGTTACCTTGATCTCCAGAGGCCTCTTGCGGGGCTTCTCCGATTTGGAGTGTCTGAAGCGGTGCCAGTACAAGGCGACAACCATCCCGGAACACATGAGATGTTGCTCAGCCACCCCCTGAGCAGACAGAGGCAACGGGTATTCGACCTGGGGTGCGGAAGTGGCAGGACATCGCTCTATCTGGCTCGCCACGGCCTTGATGTGGTGGCTGTTGATCCTAGCTTGGAATGCGTGAAGATGGGAAAGTCCTATGCGGTGCAACAGGGGGTCTTCTTGGAATACATCGCTGGTGCAAGTGGGGCTATCTCTTTCAAGCCAGAGACCTTCGATACAGTGTTCGCTTTCCACTCATTGCACCACGTTCCGAAGATAGAACCGTGCCTAGCCGAAATCCGCACATGGCTGCGCCTGGGCGGGTGCCTGGCCATTGACGAGCATATCCAAGACAGCGCGCACGGCAGCGCATTCCAGCGAGTATTGACGAAGTGGTTTGCCGAGGAGGTGTTGCCACCCTATATGACAGCCAGTGCGGCCAACACTCTGCCACCCGCTGGAGTATCTCGCAATGAAGGTGCAGGTCAAGCGAATATGTTGGCTGCACTCGAACGCACCTTTCACATCGAACACATTGCGTTTCGGTATGTTTTTCTCGACTCTTTCGGTGATCTATACTATTTCAGGTCTGGGCGCTCGCTGGAAGCTACCAGCGTGGCGCGAGATGTTGTTAACATCCTTTGCCAAGCCCTGAACGAGTGTTTCCCAGAAGAGGTGGAGTATGTGATCCTGATTGGACAGAAGAAGGCTGATATGCCGCGTGTGCCGCAGCAGAGTATGACCAGCGTACGACGCGATCTCCTTCATCTTTTCAGGCCGCGCTCCGTCTTCGCACTCTGCCAGGGGAAGGGAACGGCTTGGTACTGGCTACCGTGCAAAGCCGCCCATATCTTCTGGTATCAAGGCCCGGCAGCCCTTCTGGGTGAGGTTCGTAGCTACTGCCGATGGATACTGAAACGGAGCTGAGCCAGCCCATTCGGGGCACAGCTTGATCCATAGACGCCTGGTCTGCGTACTACACTGGCTGTCAATGTGTGAAGCAAGGG
>JAUVRU010000443.1 GCA_030597485.1 Anaerolineae bacterium | reverse complement strand
CGTCGAACGTTTCCCGAAGCTGAGTCGGAGACAGCCATGGGTCAGCATCGTGGACGAGTTTGGGAGCAAGCTCTTTGAGGAATTGGACTATATCCATGAAGCGCATCTCACAGAACGGTTCAAAATCAACGTGGAGGAAGTGCCCGGAGTCTATGCCCCCAGCGTCTACTGGGATCTCACCAGCCGGCGGGTGCTTACCACTGAGCGGAGCCGTGGGATCAAAATCACCGACAAAGAAAAACTTGAGGCGGCTGAAATAGACATCCCCTTCCTGCTTAGCCAGGGAGTGCGAGCCAATTTGAAGCAACTCTTTGAACATGGTCTATTCCACGCAGATCCGCACCCCGGCAACCTTCTGGTCCGCCCCGAAGATGGCACTCTGGTGTTTATCGACTTTGGGATGATGGGCATCATTGATCCCGAGCAAAAGCTGCGCATCCTCGAAATTTTCATTGATGTAGTCAACCAGCGCCCAGAGAACTTGAAAGATAACTTGGTTGCCCTCGGCTGCCTCAGGCCTGATGCTCGCTGGGACGAGCTTGTTCCCATTGCCAACGATCTTTTCAAGGCCCTCTTTGGCTCGGCGGACCGACTGCATACCTTTCAGGATGTCACCAACAGCTTTGCCCCCTTGCTGTACGAGTACGAGTTCCGCATCCCGGTGGATTTCGCCTACATCGTGCGGGCTATCATGACCCTCGAGGGTATCAGTCTGCAACTGGCGCCCGACTTTGACATCTTTGCTGTGTCCGCACCTTATGCAGCCCAGATGATGCTGACGTTTCCCGATCCTAGCTTGCGCAAGCGCTTGCTGGATGAACTGCTGACCGAGGATGGAGCGGTAGACTGGAAACGCTTGGGGGATCTGACGGCACTGGCAGCACACGACACCAGATTTCGGCTTGAGACCGAGGGATTGGTCGAACCGGCGCTGGACATGATCCTGTCGCCGGAGGGTGCTGGACTGCGAAAAGCGCTTATCGCCGATCTACTACGCTCCCCAAAAAAGTCGTCTGACAGAATCGAAGGGCTAGCGCCGCTGCTGACGACCGACCCATCGTTCTCCGGTCGCGATATCATGGACCGGATGGTGTCCTTTCTCCTGTCGCCAGAGGGCGAGGAGACACGCTTGCAGCTAGCCGCTGGACTACGGGCCAACGGCAACGGAGGCTTTGACCTTGTTCGCGCCATAGAGCTGATCGGGATGGCCGGGCGGCTGCATCCAGAGTTTAACGCCAGGACACTGGCCCGTTCGCTGGGCGGATACCTCCTATCTGAAGAGGGGAAACCAGCCCGCAACCAACTGGTGGAGGCCGGCGCCTTGAAGCTGCTGGACGGCATCGCCGGGCAACTGAACCGGCTGGCAGGGCCAACAGCCACCTCCCCTCGGAGATCTGTGCTCACAGAGAACAAATAGCCGGGTCGCCGACCTCGCTGTCTGGGGCCTTGCCCCGGTGCAAGCAGGGTCCGTCCTCAAGCCTCCTACAAACAAGCTCCCAGGAACCAAGTCCCCACCTGCCATTGGATTAAGCCAAGCGGCGAGCCACACCGCTTGTGTTTTGGAACGAATCGTGATACAATAGTCCCCGTCTTTTGAATCTACCCGGCAGTGCTGCATGGCGTGTGAAGGGAGGTCTACCGCAACGATGCCTGAAGAAGCCGTGTCCAACGAGACACAGAAGGTCACCAGACGCGAGTTCTTGAGTTACGCCTGGATTGCCTCTATGGCCCTGTTTATGACCGGATCGGGTGGCGCAACACTGGCGTTTGCCTATCCCCAATTTAAAGCCGGCGAGTTCGGCGGCGAGTTCCTGATGGGGAACGGGGACGATTATGAGATTGGGGCTCGTGTTCTCAGCCGTGAGGGCAGGTTCTTCCTGGTGCGCACGTCGGAGGAGTTCAGGGCCCTGTATCAGGTCTGTACCCATCTGGGCTGCCTGGTGCGCGAAGCTGATGACGGCTACTCTTGCCCCTGCCACGGTTCGTTCTTCGCCCCTGACGGGACGCTCCTCCGCGCGCCAGCTCCCAGGGACTTGGATGAATTCGCTGTGACGATCACGGAAGATGGCGAGATTATCGTCGATACAGGCTCGATCACCAAAGGAGAGACCCGGTCGGCGTAGCGCCAGCCGGAAAAGAGCCAGCCAGCGTACAACCGGTCGGGCCAAAGCCAGCCGACGTAGCGGCTAATCCCGGCCAACGGAGACCGAGGGAGAGAGCCAATGGCGGAGAGCGCAGAAGAAAAGAAACCGTTCGTTGAAAAAGCCCGTAGCTTCACCAATGAATGGCTGACGTCGGTGCTGGGCGGTATGAGCCCCAAGGACATGCGGGAACTGTTCCAGGGCGAACCCCCGGGCCGGCCCAACCCACGCTACAAGATCCACAACGTCAGCTTTTGGTTTCACATGAAGCCACGCTGGTACCCCAAGAGCGTAACGCGTATCACCTACACGTTCGCTCTGGGATGGATCAGTGCCTTTCTGTCCATCGTGCTGGGCGTGTCCGGCTTCATTTTAATGTTCTACTACACGCCTTCCACAGGGCAGGCTTATGGCGACATCCTGACCATCCTGGGCAGCGTCTTCTTTGGCAAGACACTTCGTGACTTTCACCGGCTTGGTGCTGAGCTGATGGTTGCCATCGTCATGTTGCACATGGTAAGGGTATACTTTACCGCATCGTACAAACAGCCCCGGAGCTTCAACTGGACGGTGGGAGTGTCGTTGCTGCTGGTGACGTGGCTTTTCAGTTATAGCGGCTATCTGCTGCCCTGGGACCAGCTTGCCTACTGGGCCGTAACCATCGGCGTCAGCATGGCCGGCTCGATCCCCGTGATTGGCGACCAGATCTCACTCGTTCTCCTCGGCGCCCCGGCGGTTGGGCAACCTGCCCTGTTGCGCTTCTATGCCCTGCACGTCATCATCCTGCCCTTGGCCTTGATCTTTATCTTTGGGATACACTACCACAAAGTGGTTCGCCAGGGTATCTCAAAACCACCATCTGTGGACGCTGGGGACAAACCAGACAAGGAGCGCGTCTCCTTCCTACCAGAGGTCTTTAGCCGGGAAGCGCTCTGGGTGGTGCTGGGTATGCTGGCCCTGTTCGTTGCAGTCTGGACCTTCTTTAGCGCGCCCCTGGAGATGCACGCCGATCCCCAGGTCACACCGCTACACTCGACCGCACCCTGGTATTTTCTCTGGATCCAGGG
>JAUVRU010000045.1 GCA_030597485.1 Anaerolineae bacterium | reverse complement strand
TTCCCCGGGCAGGGGTGTTGCTTCACCGGCCTTCATCTCGACTGTCAGATCGTCTTGCAGTTTGACCGTTACCGATTCAGTCAGTACGTTCAGGCCGACAACGGTTCCTTTTCCCTGCGATGTGGTCACCTGAGTGCCGACTTTGGGTAGTGCGTTCTTCACCACAACGTACTGATCGTTTTCGTAGGCCAGGCAGCACAACAGACGCCCGCATAGGCCCGAGATCTCCGCTGGTGTCAGTGGCAGGTCCTGTTGCTTGGCCATCCTGATTGACACAGGATGAAATTCTGTCAACCAGGAGGTGCAGCACAAGGCCCTTCCGCAAGGGCCATTGCCGCCGATGAGTTTGGCTTCATCCCTAGGACCGATCTGCTTCATCTCAATGCGCGTCCTGAAGGAACGTGCCAGTGCCCGCACCAGTTCCCGGAAGTCCACTCGCTCCTCAGCGAAAAAGAAAAAGAGGAGTCGCTGGCCATTGAAGCTGTACTCTGCCTTGATTATCTTCATCGGGAGATCCAACTCCGCCGCCTTTTCCCGACCTCGGGTCAGCGCCATCTCCTCTCGTTGCCTGTATTCCTCCATCGTGGCCAGATCGACTGGATTGGCGCGTCGCAAAACCGCTTTCAGCTTTCCCCTGACTCTATCCTCACTGACTGTCCTCAGTGGCGTGACAACCCACGCCAACTCCTCCCCCACGGATGTCTCCACGATCACTGCATCATGGGAGGCCAGATCTCGTACCTTGCCCGGGCTGAAGTAGTACATCTTTGCAAATGGCTTGAACCGAATTCCCACGACTTCTGGCATTTGGGGTTCACTTATCTTTCTGGTGGATCACCGTATTCAGGATGCCTGACTTACTATGCCTGTGCGCGGCAGACTGAGCAGCAGCACTTCCATCGCCAGACGCAGATTCACGTTTTGGTCCAGGCTGCTGATGATATGTCGCAATTGGGCCACCACGCGTTGTGATTCGTGTAGTGTAACCTGATTGGTGTGTTGACGCAAGGAGTCCATTCTGTCGATGTTCGTCAGCACAACCTGTGCGTCAGCTGTCAGCAGCAGCACGTCGTGCCACCAGCTCATCCAGAAGTCCAGCGTTTCGCGGGCCAGCTTCGGATTGCGGCTCAGATTGGAGGCATACGCCAAACGATCTACCCTGCCCTTGCCCGAGAGCGCGGTCAGAGCGTCGAGGCATTCGTCCCGGCAGGCCAACACAGCCTTGTCTTGCAAGGCGCGCACCGCCCATCCGAGGCGGCCGCTTGACACGTGGGCTAGCAAATTGGCCTGCATTTCGTCTGCGCCCCAGTGAGAGATCAGGGCCTGCTGGACCTCCGTCACAGCCAGAGGCCGTAACGAAAGTACCTGGCAGCGCGATACGAGCGTGGGCAGGAGGATGTCAGCCTCTGTGGCAGTCAATATCAACACCACGTGTGCCGGTGGTGCCTCCAGGGTCTTCAGCAGGGCGTTGGCTGCTTCGGTGCGTGCCCTTTCGAAATCGCAAAGAACTACGACGCGCCATGTACCTTCATGGGGGGACAGCGACAATTCGCGCAGCAGGTCTCGTACTTGGTCAATCTTGAGGGTTTCGTCAGGGGCGTCCAATACACGGACGTCTGGATGATTGCCGCTGATGATTCTTCGACACGAGCGGCAAACGCCGCACGGCACCGGTGTCTCGCCGCAGGTGAGCGCCTGAGCGAAGAACCGGGCCAGAGTAGCCTTGCCGATGTTAGGTGGACCGACGATCAGCGTGGCGTGAGAGACGCGACCAGATGCCAGGCCGCTCAAGAGGCGCTTCTTGGCCCATTCGTGGCCAACCAGGGGGGGCGTGGCGTGTCTTTCCTGCTCGAATACGTCCATCATTTAGCCTCGTTCCTGTCACGGCAGGCGGTCATTCTTGGCCCTCGGCGGTTCCTGTCAGATACACAGCTCGCCATGGTTGATATCTGCTGACGGCGGTGTCGTCATGAACCACGACTCCATCTTCCGTCACGGTGCGACGAATCGTGACGTCAACGCCGTCCTTTTCCCATTCGACTTGTTCTGTCGTGCCCTCAGGCAAGGTGGGGTCATCCTCATATCGTGGTGGTTGGGGCGATACCACATTCTCTTCAATTGGGCCCTCCGTCGTGACCGTCCGATTCACGGGTGCCCCGTGAAAACTAAAGGTGATCGTGGCGGCTTCAGGGTCGGTGTCGGTCTGGATCAGCAGGTAATGATCGGTGTCGTTGCGAAACCTGAAATCAACATTGGGCGCATAGATGGTGGCATCAAGGCCAGGGCCTACGTCGGTTTCGTACCAACCGACTCGGTAGCCGTGTGCCCAGCGTTCCACGATCTGGTAGCCGGCAAAGAAAGCGGTACGAAAGGCGGTGGTGGAGACCTGACACACGCCGCCTCCGATCCCCACTGCAGTCCGGTCACCCCAAATGATCAACGAGTCCTCAAAGCCGTTCTCAGCGGTAACCGGACCCAGATACTCGTTGAAGGAAAAGACATCCCCGGGCGGAACTACGATGCCGTGGAACTTGATGGCTGCCGCCTGGATATTGTGGACCCGGGCTTCAGGGGAACCTTTGAAGTAAGTAGTGGCCTCAGTGATGACGTTCGTGAAATCCATGGTATGCACCGCGTCCATAGGTACGGCGGGAGGAATCACGACCACCGGAAGTTGCGCGTGATGGGTTGGGTTGGCAAGCAGCTCCGACGCAGCGGCCAGTGCCGCGTGAACGTCCAGCCTAAGTCCCATCCGGCTTGGCTGCAGGACAGTCACCTCGCCGCTATCCGGGTTCACCTCGAAACGTGCGTCAACAGGGAGCCGCTCGATCTGGGCCGCTATGTCACTCAAATACGCCGACGTTCTGTCAGCGTCGAATCTCAACCTTACTCTCCCCACACCGTCAGCGTCGAGTTCCTCTGTGATGGCGATCATGTCAGCCAATTGGCTGGGGGTCAACACCCATTCGCCAGCCTGATCAGCAGCATCATATGTCAGCGTCAGGGAATCGCTCAGGAGTGTCTCGGCTAGATGTCGCGCGTCCTCCACCTCGGTGACCGAAGGGGGCGTTTCGCGTACCACCAGCTCAATTGGATCTGGATTCCCTGTCAGTGCCAGTCGGTGCATTGCCTGCCGGGTGGCGTCCACGTCCACGGCCAGCCCGACCTGGGCAGGTACGGCTTTCACGGTCAAGTCGTGGTGGATGATCAGCCGGGCATCGCGGGCGGGGCGGCCCACCGACTGGGCGATCTCAGATAGCCTCGAGTTTGCCGGCCCTGAGTCGTACCGAGAGGTTGGTCCGATCCGGATGCCATGTCGCAGGGCCCGCCACTGTTGCCTTAGATTCGTGAGAAGGCTGCTGTCGCGTCCAATGGCATAGGCTTGATCTGCCATTTGTGCGGTGTCCAACGTGGCACCAGCCTGACGGGCGGTGAGAGTCCAATGTCTGTCCCCATACTGGAGGGTAATGGGAAAGCTGAGATAACTGTTGGCTTGACCAGCAATGACCGCGTTTGCCTGTGCACGGGTCAAGCCGCCCAGGTCGACGTCCATCGCGCGCACGCCCAGAAAGATCCGGTCCAGGAAGACGATCTGATAGAGGACGACAGTCAGGAACAGCGTCACAACCACGCTGATCGTCAAATAGACCAGCGCTGCGCCAGTCTGCAGTCTGGGCACGCGCGCGAGGAACGGGCGTACGGCCTTAGTGGTGTGACTCATATTCGCATCACATGGGTTCCCATATCCCGGTGATCGGTCCGCCTTCCATGGTGCGGACTTGAGTGCAAAACCTCCAACCCCTTCATATGGCGCCGCGTTCCCCCTTTGGTGGGCATGTGGAGTGCCTGACACCCACCTGATGCCGCGATTCTACCAAAGGAGAGGGTAATTGACAAGAAACCCCCGGGTTCTGGCTTCATTGATTGTCCCCTTCTCTTGGGGGGCTTTGACTTTTGGGTGGGACTGTGCTAAGATGAAATCGTGGCAGGCTATCGATTGCGTGGGCACTTATTGGCCGTTTTCCTCTATTCAGATTGTCCCCTGCCGCTGAAGGCGTCGTATTATCCGATTACTGGCATTCGAAGACCGGATTTCCCACCTGCCTAGCGGAGTCTGCGCGCGCCAGGAGTGTGCCTGTCGGCGCACTGGTCGTGTTCCTTGCGGAGTCCCCTTTGCATCTGGGTGCTGCTACTCTGTCACTGGTTCTGGCGTATCATTCTATTGCCAGACGTGAGTCTGCTTGGTTACGGATCTCTCCGGCGACCCTGTCCGGCAGGCACTGTGTTCGAACGGAGAGGATGCATAGGGTGGGTGACTGGATGCAGGTGCGGAAGCCTGGGATGCGGGGGATGGAATCCTGGCAGCCGTCTGGGGTCAGTGAATCAGGAATTATTCAATTATGAGCCTTGAATTCGTTTTCCGCCTAATTGGCATGGTTGTTTGCGCTGTGGTGAGTTTCCAGCTGGCGCTTTCGCTGGGCGGAGGTTGGCAAGACCTGCGAGCGATTTCGGCCCTGACCCTGGCCGGGGCTGCTCTGGGGCTGATAGTCACTCCGTGGGTGACTATTCGCCCAGTTGCGTGGGCGGGCAGCCGTATCCGCAGTATGCCGGCATCCAAACTGGTTGCTGGTGTTTTGGGAATGATTCTGGGGCTGGCCGTGGCTGCGCTGCTGGCTCCTGCCTTATCCAACCTGCCACCCCCGCTAGGTGGGACCTTGCCGCTGGCTGCCAGCGTTCTCTTTGGCTACCTGGGGGCGGCGGTCATGGGTATGCGCTACCAGGATATCTCCCGTTTCGTGAGTGCGCATCTGGGGCGTGAAGTGGCTCAGGGGTCACCGAAGTCGCGGAGCGAGGGGAAGGTCCTTCTGGACACCAGCGTGATCATTGACGGTCGTATCGCTGACATCAGCCGGACCGGTTTCATTGGTGAGACAATGCTGGTGCCCCGTTTCGTGTTGAATGAATTGCAGCACATAGCTGACTCGTCTGATCCCTTGCGTCGCAATCGGGGGCGGCGCGGTCTAGACATGCTGAACAAACTGCGGAAGGAATCGGTCGTCCCGATTGTCATCACTGACATGGATGTTGAGGGTGTGCGCGAAGTGGATGACAAGCTGGTGATGTTGGCCAGACAGCTGCATTGCCCTGTCGTCACCAATGATTATAACCTCAACCGGGTGGCCGAGTTGCAGGGTGTGTTGGTGCTGAGTATCAACGAGCTGGCCAATGCTGTGCGGACGATCCTGTTGCCGGGTGAGACACTCCAGGTGCGAATCATCCAGGAAGGCAAAGAAGCGGGGCAAGGCGTAGGTTATCTGGACGATGGCACGATGGTAGTCGTGGAAAACGGCAAGCGCTTCCTGAATCGGACCGTCGAAGCTGTGGTGACCAAGGTACTGCAAACAGCGGCCGGCCGAATGATTTTTGCCCACCTCTCATAGATGTGGAGGTAGTGATTGTGTCCCTGCGAGTATACAATTATCTGACGCGCCGCAAGGAATCCTTCGTGCCAATCCACGAGGGATTTGTGGGGATGTATGTATGCGGACCCACGGCCTACGGCCATGCTCACGTAGGGCACGCTAAGGTGTACATCACTTTTGATGTGGTGCACCGTTATCTGGAGTACCTGGGTTATCGGGTGCGCTACGTGCAGAACATCACTGACGTGGGCCATCTCACCGACGACGCGGATGAGGGAGAGGACAAGGTGGGGCGTCAGGCGCTCAAAGAGCGGGTCGAACCTATGGAGGTGGTGGAATCCTACACCCGCTCCTATTTCGAAGACATGGATGCGCTCAATATCCTCCGGCCCGACATATCTCCGCGAGCCAGTGGGCACGTGCCTGAGCAAATCGAGTTGGCAGAGGCGCTCATTGAGAAGGGGCACGCTTACGAGAGCAACGGGTCCGTGTTCTTCTCTGTGAAGAAATGCCCTGGTTATGGCAAGTTGTCGGGGCGAAAGGTGGACGATCTGGAGGAGGGAGCTCGGGTATCCGTGAGTTCCGACAAGCGCGACCCACGGGATTTTGCCGTGTGGCGAGCGGCCGCTCCCAACCATATCATGCGGTGGAACAGTCCATGGGGCGAGGGCTTCCCTGGGTGGCACGCAGAGTGTTCTGTGATGGCCAAGAAGTATCTGGGGTTGCCCTTTGACATTCACGGTGGCGGGCTGGAGAACATCTTCCCCCACAATGAGAGTGAGATCGCTCAGAGCGAGGCAGCTTACGGCGTGGAGTTTGCCCGCTATTGGCTGCTGAACAACATGGTGACTGTAGACGGGGTCAAGATGGGTAAGAGTCTGGGCAATTTCACGACGATAAAGGATGCGCTATCACGTCACAGTCCCATGACGTTGCGGTTTTTCATATTGACCAGCCACTATCGATCGACCACTGACTTCACTGAGGAAGCGCTGAGTGCTGCCGGCACGGGTTACCAACGGCTTATGGGTGTGGTGGACCTGACCCGTCAGCAGCTTGGAGAGGCAAGTACCGATGAACTTCCGGATAGGGTGTTTGAAGACGTGCTCCAGCAGCACCGAGAGCGATTCCTGGTCGCTATGGATGATGATTTCAACACGCCCCGGGCAGTGGCCGTGTTGTTTGATTTCGGCAGGGAAGTCAACAAGTTGCTGAACCGCGGCCAGCCGGTTGGCCGAGAGACGCTTAAGGCCATTGATGGCTTTTTCGGGGAGATGGGTGGCAGCATCTTGGGTATCGTGCCGGAGGAGACGGCAGCACGCGCGAGTGCTGGTATCGAGTCTCAATTGATCGAACTGTTGATTGATCTTCGGGCAGAGGCCCGCGAGCGGAAGGAGTGGGCCACCTCGGATGCCATACGAGATGACCTGGCCAAGGTGGGAGTTGATCTGGAAGACCGTCCGGAGGGCACTACCTGGCGGCTGACACGGTGAGAGAGACGCTGTATGGCCGACAGCCCGTGCGTGAGTGTCTGCGCGCTCGCCGGCGGCACATTCACCGACTGACACTGGCCAAGGGTGTCAAAGAGACGGGCATCATTGGCGAGATATTGACTCTGGCGTCTGGGCTGGACATCCCCACACAACGCGTCCCCCGAACACAACTGGATCGCATCGCCAGGTCCCATCAGGGGGCAGCCTTGGAGGTGGCCGGCTATCCCTATGTGATGGTAGAGGCGGTCCTGGGCTGGGCGCGCAAACAAGGGGAGGTGCCGTTTCTTCTGGCTCTGGATCATCTGCAGGATCCTCATAATCTGGGTGCGCTGCTGCGCACGGCGGAGGCCGTGGGCGTGCACGGCGTCATCGTGCCTGGCAGGCGGGCGGTGGGGGTGACGCCGGCAGTGGTCGCCGCCTCGGCTGGTGCTAGCGAGCACGTGCGGGTGGCCCAGGTCACCAACCTGGTGCATACATTGGAGATGCTGAAGGCAGCTGGGATTTGGGTGGTGGGATTGGACAGCGATCCCAGTGTTCGCTCATTGGAGGAAGTGGATCTTGACATGCAGCTGGTTCTGGTGGTTGGGGCTGAAGGCGCTGGACTGAGCCGGCTGACAAGACGCACGTGCGACATATTGATGCGGCTGCCGATGCGAGGCCAAATGGAATCACTGAACGCGTCCGTCGCGGGGGGAGTGGTCCTCTATGCGGCTCTGGCGTCTCGTGGAGTCTCGGCTGAGTGATTTGACATTTCCATATGTTATGGTTATACTGCCCCGTTGTGCAACTCGGGCACTCTATTGAGTGTCGTGTCTGGAATCGCGGGCGGGTACCCAAGTGGCCAAAGGGGGCTGACTGTAAATCAGCTGCGTTACGCTTCGGAGGTTCAAATCCTTCCCCGCCCATATGTATGGATGGAAATCGCCTATTACTGACCGATTTCCTGTGTAGCAATTCGGGGTTTTGCCCTCGTAGCTCAGTTGGTAGAGCACGTTCTTGGTAAGAACGGGGTCACCGGTTCAAGGCCGGTCGAGGGCTTCACGCAAGTTGGAGGTTCACCGTGCCGGGAGCCTCCTGCATGTTCATGGGAGACGTAGCGGATTACTTGATTCGTAAGGAGGGCGGATCGACATGGCGAAAGAGAAGTTTGTGCGAGACAAGCCGCATGCGAATGTGGGGACGATAGGGCATGTGGATCATGGGAAGACGACGCTGACGGCGGCGATGACGAAAGTATTGGCGATGAAGGGGCAGGCGGACTTTCGGGCATTTGATTCGATAGACAACGCGCCGGAGGAGAAGGCGCGTGGGATCACGATAGCGATAGCGCATGTGGAGTATGAGACGGATGCTCGGCACTACGCGCACGTGGATTGTCCGGGGCACGCGGACTACATCAAGAACATGATCACGGGGGCGGCGCAGATGGACGGTGCGATACTGGTGGTGAGTGCACCGGACGGGGCGATGCCGCAGACTCGGGAGCACATATTGCTGGCGCGGCAGGTGGAAGTGCCGGCGATGGTGGTGTACTTGAACAAGACGGATATGATGGAAGATGAAGAGTTATTGGAGTGGGTGGAGTTAGAGTTGCGGGAGGTGTTGACGAGTTACAAATTTCCTGGGGATGAGATACCGTTGGTGCGGGGGAGTGCGTTGGCGGCGTTGGAGTCGGAGAGCACGGATCCGGAAGCGCCGGAGTATGCGAGCATCTGGGAGATACTGGAAGCGGTGGATACGTACATACCGACGCCGGAGCGGGAGACGGACAAGCCGTTCTTGATGCCGGTGGAGGATGTATTTTCGATCAAGGGACGGGGTACGGTAGCGACGGGGCGAGTAGACAGAGGGATAGTGAGGACGGGAGAAGAGATAGAGATAGTAGGGTTGAGAGATACGCGGAAGACGGTGGTGACCGGGGTGGAGATGTTCCGGAAGATACTGGATGAAGGGCAAGCGGGTGACAACATAGGGTGTCTGCTGCGGGGGCTAGACCGGGAGGACATAGAGCGAGGGATGGTGTTGGCGCATCCGGGGAGCATCACGCCGCACACGACATTTGAGAGTGAAGTGTACATATTGAAGAAGGAAGAGGGGGGGCGGCATACGCCGTTCTTTCCCGGGTACCGGCCGCAGTTTTTCATTCGGACGATGGATGTAACGGGATCAGTGGAGTTGCCAGAGGGAGTGGAGATGGTGATGCCTGGCGACAACGTGAACTTGAAGGTGGAGTTGATAGTGCCGGTGGCGTTGGAGGCAGGCAGTCATTTTGCTATCCGAGAGGGTGGCCGG
>JAUVRU010000542.1 GCA_030597485.1 Anaerolineae bacterium | reverse complement strand
GGGGTGCCATCGGAGCCAGCGACACCGGGGGCCAGAGCATGTTCTCCCGGGAACGCCGGCCCACCCGGTGCGGACTCCTGATCCAGATGCCGCCATCAGGAGATGGTGGGTTCACCAGGAGGACGTCCACAGCCTCCTCCGGACGGGGGGGCGCAATGCCGGCCATAACCGCATCGGCGTCCGGATATTCCGCTGGCGGCAACTGCGCCAAGTGACGCGTGCCCAAGTTATTGCGGCACGTCCCGTTCATCGTTCCGTCCATCCCTCAGGCACACTCCCGTCCCATGTCTTCTCCCACCCGGGTATCCCGCTGGCTGAGCTCCTCCAGCACCCGCATGATGACCCAGGAGATGACCAGCTGCACACCTATGAGGATGAACATGGCGCTGCCCAGCAGGTAGAGCCACAGACGGGCGACGGGCCAGCCGCTGGCTCCCAGCGCCATGCATCCTGCGCCCAGGAGCAGCCCCGCCACCATGGCCACCAGCCCCAACCAGCCGAAATGATGATCCAGGCTGGGGGTGAAAATGGGGGAACCGAAGAGACCCTGGCGCACCGGACGGGCGTGGAAAAGCGACACCAGGTAGTTGAACATGGCACCCAATGAGAACAGACTCACCCCGGCCACGCTCAGCACCAGGGCCCCGAACAGGGCGAAGGCGCCCCATGGTCCCAATGTGGTGACCCCTGACAGCCGCACGGCCACCAACCCCAGTCCGACGAGGCCAGCAGCCACGATCCCCGCCCCTCCCACCATGCCCAGGACGCGCACCGGATTGTAGGCCAGGGCGGTCCACAGCATCGAGCTGAGAAAACGCTGGCCGTCGTTGACCACGCTCAGCTTGGAGCGCCCCACCCGTTCCTGGTAGGGTATGGGCACCTCGGCCACCGTCAGATTCTCGTGCAGCGCCCGGGTGCTCATGACCGGGGTGAAGTTCAAGCCATCGGGGAGCGGGTAGAGACAAGGCAGCGCCTGGCGGCGAATGACCCGCATGCCGCTGGCGCAATCGGCCACCCGCTCGGCGCTGAGCAGACTCAACAGGCCGGCGAAGAACCCGTTGCCCAGGCGGCGCACCCATGGCATGTGGCTGCTCCCGCCCGACATGCGCGAGCCGATGACCAGGTCAGCGTTGCGCTCAATCGCCTCCCGACACAACATCGGCAGGGACTCGGGGGGATAGGTGCCGTCGGCATCCAGGAAGGCCAGCAGGGTGCCGGTGGCGTGACGGAAACCGGTCTTGATGGCCGCGCCATAGCCACGGTTGGCCTGGTGGCGGATCAGCCTGACGTCAGGATAATCGGTCACGATATGGGCCGTGGCGTCGCCCGACCCGTCGTCCACCACAATCAGCTCGGGACCGATCACGCCCACGCCTTCCAGTCCGGGTGCGATGGCCAGCACCCGCTCGATGACCTGAGCGATGCCGTCGGCCTCGTTATAAGCTGGTATGACAACCGAAAGACTATTCATCTATGACCTTATCAGACTGCCGCAATCCGGAACCACCCATCAGTTCATTCCACCAACGTTACCTGAAAGCCACTGCCGCTAGCGTTTCCGTGGGAAGTACACCGGCACTGTGCTGGTCTCTTCCCCTCGCCTGTCTCCAATCTCCCTGATCACTCGCGCCGGTGCCCCGGCCACCATGGTGTGGGGCGGCACATCTCCCGTCACCACCGCACCAGCGGCCACCACCGCTCCCTTGCCCACCGTCACCCCATCGGTGATGATGGCTCCGGCGCCAATCCACGCATCGTCCTCGATGGTGATCCCCTGTGCCGTGATGCCCTGCTCCACGAAGGGACGAGTGGGATCGTCGAAGACGTGATTGACGGCCGCGATCTGCACCATCGGCGACGTGTACACCCGGTCGCCAATGGTCACCCCTCCCTGGCCGCGAATGACGTTGAACTCCCCGATCAGGCTGTCCCTGCCGATGCGGATGCCGGAGTGGGGAATGTCCCGGAAGTTGTAGACGTGCAGCTCGGCGTGGTGCATGACGAAGGTGCCTGCGCCGACCTCGATACCGTTGGGACAGGCGTGCAGATAGACTCCGTTGTCTATGTACACGCCTCGCCCCAGCCGGATATGGCTGGAAAAGCGCAAGCGCACGCCGTTCTCAATGGCCGCCAGGCCATCCATGTGGAGAATCAGCCGGTAGAGCAGAGCTCTGAGCCCGATGCCCACCACTGTGGGCACCCAACCCACCAGGGCGAAGAGGAACTGCTCCAGGCAATAGCGCCAGGGAGTGGTCGCCTGGCGGCTGACGTATAGCCACAGTCCGGCCCACGGGCCACCCGAAGCCTGCATCCCCCCTGCCGGCTGTTCCCGTTCTCGAGGCTCGGAAGCGGTGGCCGAAGCGGGAGTAGCGTCACCCCTTGAAGAATCGGCTGGTAGCACCACAGGCTTCACGCCTGCTCCGTTTGCCACGGCAATCGCAGCCCGCGCCAGCGGCGCCGTGACTTGGCTGGCTGTGGAATCTGGGTGGTCATCTCCTGATCGGCCAGGATCGCCTCCGGT
>JAUVRU010000012.1 GCA_030597485.1 Anaerolineae bacterium | reverse complement strand
GTAGGCAGAGTCGTGGGGGGTTAACTCGCCCAAATCGAACTGATGGAGCGTCTTCGCCAGACTGGCCGGCAGCGTGTGACTGGCAGGTATCAACACGTCGTCAACGAAGATGGGATGGTTGCCGGATTCCGCTATCCGGATCGTCTTTCCGAAGCGTCGTTCCAGAACCCGGCCTCGCCACTGGGCTTCACCGCCCACGTCGAATGTCCAGGCCGGCAGATAGAGGCCGGCTGGGAGGATGGTTTGGGCTTGGTGACGCAGCCGCTTCTCCTTCAGCCACGACTCCAAAGCATCAGCCGCTTGTGCCTGGGCCAGATTGAAGGGGATGATCCCTTCGGGCGGAATCAACCGGCGAGTTTCAGACAGCTCGAGCACGTAGGCGAATGCACAGTAAGGGCAGATCAGTGACAGGGCGTGGGGATCGACCACAAACGAGACGCCGCATTTCTGGCATGTGAAGGAGCGCATGGCCATCGGGCGGGAGTGGCCCTTGGCGGTGGCCGGGGCTACTGAAAAATTGTGCTCTTCCACCATGGCTCCCTCTTCAACCGCCTGGTAGAGGGACGTGTGGCGGTTACAACAGAGGCAGGTCACCGACTTGCCGTCGGAGCTAAAAGCCATCTTTCCGCCGCATTGGTGACAGACGAATTGGCTGGCGTGCGCTGGCTGGGGTGAGTCATCTGGCAGCGGAAGTGGCTGGTGGTTGGGGTCAATGACATGGGTCTGATCCAGTCTTCCGTCGAGGATGGCCACACTCCGCCGTGCCTGTGGGTGTGAGGGCTTATGGGCCAATATACTCTTCAGGCAATCGCGCTTCTCGGCCTGGCTGTCGCTAACCCGGCTCAACCACAGCCAGGGCTTTATCTTCTGCCGACGATCTGAGTCGGTGCGCAGCACCCACTCCGGGTAGAAACGGGCCTGGTCGTTTTCCCTGGCTTTGGCAGCGGCGATACCGGGCACCAGCAGGTTACGGGCACTGTCGGACATTAGGTGTTCTCACGTAAGAGACTGAGGGGGTCTGGTCTTGGTCACGAAATCATTGCGAACAGAACAGAGGTGGCTTGCCTGAAGACTTGCGCCCGGACCGCCGCTGGTCTCTTCAGACGTGTCTTGCTTTGGCGGCTGCTTCTGACCGGCCTGCAATCCTGGGTATGGGCGATGGATAACATACATGTCACTCGCCTCGTTCCCGGAATCTGAAACACGCTCCGGTTATTGGGCCTGGTCGGGATTGTTTCACGTGAAACAATCCACTGTACAATGCTGGGAGAGCTCGGTGCCACCGCCATCAAATATACCATAGTCCTATGCCAGGGGCAATGATACCTTGCCTTCATAACCATCTTTGGTTACAATGAGTGCAGCAAGAATCCAGCACTGGGGGACGAGCCATGAACGGAGAAACCGTGTTGGTGGTCGATGACGAGGCCCACATCGTGGAGTTGGCCACACTCTACCTGCAGAATGAGGGGTACCGGGTCATCTCAGCTGCAACCGGCGCGGAAGCGCTGCACCAGATCGAACGAGAGCAACCATCGCTGGTGGTCCTCGACCTGATGCTTCCAGAGATAGATGGTTGGGATGTGTGCCGGCAGATCCGGGCACAAGGCGCGTTGCCGATCATTATGCTCACTGCCCGCTCGGATGACGTGGACAAGATTGTGGGTTTGGAACTGGGCGCGGACGACTACGTGACCAAGCCGTTCAATCCACGTGAGCTGGTGGCGCGGGTCAAAGCTGTGTTGCGGCGTGTCGATGCGGCCTCGACCGGGCCGGACCTGGTGCACGCTGGTCCGCTGACGATTGACTCGGCCCGCCGCGAAGCTCACCTGGGTGGTCGACCCCAGAGCTTGAGAGCCAAGGAATTCGATCTGTTGCGGGTACTAGCTGAGCACCAAGGGCTGGTGCTCACGCGCGATCAGCTGCTGGAACAGGTATGGGGTTTCGACTACGGCGGCGAGACCCGCACTGTGGACGTACACGTAGCTCACGTGCGGCAGCATTTGGATGACGGCCCAGTGGTTATTGAGACGGTGTGGGGAATTGGCTATAAGTTGGTGGTGGAATGATGTTCTCCAGCCTGCGCTCTCGCCTGTTGCTCTCATATGTTGTCGTCATCTGTGTCTGCCTGGTTCTGGTGACGGTGACCTTGATTCTGATAGCTCGCCCGGTTCAGGAGCGACTGCTGACCGCTCGCCTGTCAACGCAGATCCTGCTGGTGGCGCCACGCGTACGGGCATTGCTGGAACGGGGACAGGTCCCAGCACGATTGCCGGACACGCTGGCACGCAGTGTTGCCGGGCAGGGTATGCGCTTGCTGCTGGTAGACCAACGTGGCTGGATTCTTGGAGATACTGCAGGCCAGTGGGCCGGTCAACGAGTGCCAGGCGAGCTGCTTCAGCCTGGCAACGAGGGGCTTGCCCGCGGGTGGGCATCCGGACCTGATGGGTCTAGTCTGATGTATGCGGCCGCGCCGGTTGGGAGGACTGAATCTGGAGAGCACATATGGGTTGTTGTGGTAGCATCTCCTCCACAGCCTGTCACCGGCTTGTTTGGCGACCTGGGCGAAGGGTTGCTAATGGCTGGCGGCGTGGCTTTGGTCCTCTCTATCTTGTTGGCTCTACTTATCTCTCGCTCGGTTGCGAATCCTATGCGGAAGATGGCCGAGGCTGCGGAGGCCATTGCTGCTGGTGATTACGACCACCAGCTGGACATCAGTCAGCCCGAAGAAGTGCGCACGCTGGCCAGGAGTCTAGAGGCAATGTCCCGGCAGGTGCAGACTAGCCAGCAGGCGATGCGCGATTTTGTGATCAACGTGTCACATGACCTGAAGACACCCCTCACGTCGGTCCAGGGTTTCGCGCAAGCGTTGGTGGAGGGGGTTGCTGGCGACGAGGTGGCTCGCCGCCACGCGGCAGAAGTCATCTATGAAGAGGCCAGTCGCATGGTGCGCATGGTCGAGCAGCTGGGCGATCTGGCGCGCATTGATGCAGGAGAGATGGAACTGACCCCTTCCGTGGTTGATCTGGCGGCGCTTGTAGGCGGCGTGGTACAGACGATGGCTCCCGTGGCTGCTGACAAGAGAGTGAAGCTCGCCACTGATTTGCCTGCGTTGCCGTCAGTGATGGCGGACGGCGACCGGCTGATACAGGTGTTCACCAATCTGATTGGAAACGCGCTCAAGTTCACTCCCGAAGGTGGGCGCGTGCAAGTTGAAGCGCAGCTGGCAGCAACATGCAAGCCACCCCGTGGCACTCACCTGAACTCTGCCGATGATCGGCTGAGTGGTGCCTCGGTGGCTGGCAAGGGTTGGCGAAAGGTTAGCGTCAGGGATACCGGTTGCGGTATCCCGGCCGAGGATCTGCCACGCGTTTTTGAGCGCTTCTACCAGGTTGACAAGTCTCGGGCCTCTGGGCGAGGTTCTGGCTTAGGGCTGGCCATCGCCAAGGAGATCGTAGTGGCGCATGGTGGACGCATTGGCGTTGAGAGTGTGGAAGGAGTGGGAACGCGCTTCACTGTGGAGATTCCGCTGCGTGGAATGCTATCGCCAGGCTGACCGCACCGATTGTTTCACGTGAAACAGCGAGGAACATAATTGGCAAAGATATGTGATTACGAAGGCAGCCGCTATCGATATGACTTCTGGGAGAATAGCGGCCGCCAGTATGAAGACCTGGCTGAGCGCATCGCGCTGCGTGCCATGCTTCCCTCCGGCGGTGATGTCCTGATGGAGATTGGCGCCGGATACGGACGCCTGGCCGCTCTCTACCATAACTACCGCCAGGTGGTGCTGGTCGACTACGCGCGCTCCCAGTTGGAAGAAGCGCAACGTTACCTCCCGCGACCAGAGCGTTACATCTTCGTCGTGGCAGACATCTATCGATTGCCGTTTGTGGAGGATCTGTTTGACGTGGTGACCATGGTGCGAGTGATGCATCACCTGGTTGATGTGCCTGACGCGCTGGTTGAGCTCCGACGCGTGATTCGCTCGGAGGGTACGGCCATCCTTGAATACGCCAGCAAACGTCACCTGAAATCCATCGCTCGCTGGTTGCTGCGCCGTCAGGCGTGGAACCCCTTCGAACGACAGCCAGTAGAATTTGCTGATCTCAATTTCGATTTCCATCCTGCCTGGGTGCGGCAGCAACTGGTGGATACTGGCTTCTCAGTGGAGTCAATTCGCACTGTGTCCCATTTCCGCATTCCCATCATCAAGCGCCTGTTTCCCGCTCGTTGGTTGGCAGCCGTGGATGGGATGATCCAGCCCACCGGTCGCTGGTGGCAATTCACCCCCAGCGTTTTCGTGCGTGCGCGTGCGCCACAATCTGACAATACGGCACGGTGCGGCTTCTTCTGTTGTCCTGCTTGCCGCAATGTTGGCTTGTCACGCCAAGGGGCCGTCTTGCTCTGTGGTGGATGTGGCCGGAGGTGGTCGGTCGCAGGTGACATCTATGACTTCAAGAACCCTGTGTCACCGGCTTAACTTGTCATAACATGACGGCTCGTGAGGCGGAAAGACGAATGTGCCCACATATGGGGGCGAGCGTCGAGCTCCTCCACGAGATGTGCGAATCTCGCCACGCGTCGTGGGCATGCCAGAAACTGGTGCTTGTCAAATCTGGAGAACTATGTTATGATAAACGCGTCTATTCCACCCCTTCGGGAATCCAAGCGAAAGGCATTCAGAAGGAGGTCTCCTCATGAGTCCTTGGGCCAGGAGACGAGCACAGCAATTGTTGGCCTTAGCCCTGGCTGTGGGTTTGTTTGCTGTGGCCGGTGCCGGGGTAGTCAACGCAGAAACCCCGACACCAGTGGCGCCAGAGGTCGCTGAACCCGCCATAATGAATGATACGGTTGCCGAGACGCCGTCCAGTGCTGCCACGGCAATCCCGGATTCACCCGCCACTCCCCGGAATCCTGCATCTCGGTCTGTCAACGTTATCGTGAATGGGGGGTTTGAGGACGGCTTTTTCGAAGGGATTGGGGTCGGTTGGGAGCGGTTTGCAACCGGCAACGTCCAGGCTGGCTGGCAGGATGACACGTGGGACGAAGTTGTGTATGAGGGAGAGCACGCACAGCTATTATCCCTCAAAGACGCGTGGGAGACGGATCGCTACGTGGGGATCTTTCAGGTCATCCGCGTTGTGCCCCGTACCGAGTACGTTCTCACGTTGCACGGCCTGGTCCGTTCCGATGAAGGGTCGGTCACGGAGTCGGACTATGGCTACCGGCTGCAGTATGGGCTTGACTTCGAGGGCGGTACGGACTGGCAATCTCCCGAGGTTGTCTGGGTAGAGCTGCCGTGGGATGATCAGCCGCGCACCGCGCCTCCCACAGAGGGTTATCGGAGAGAGACATACACAGCTACCATCACGGCTCAGACCACCAAGGTGACGCTGTTCATCCGGGGATGGAAGAAGTGGCCGGGTGCCCTGGAGGGCAACTACAACGTTGATGGGTTGAGTCTGGTAGAGTCCCGGCTTGTCAGTGTTCCTCAACCCACGGACACGCCGGCGGCGGTAATGGCTACACTGGTGCCAACAGCCACTCACGTCGTGTCCACACCGGCTCCCGCGATGCCCCAAACAGGCAGTAGTATGTTGTCCATTAATGACAACTTGCTGGTGGTGACCAGTGTCTTGTTCCTGGCCGTTCTGATCGGGGGCGTTGTCTGGAACCTGTCGCGGCGGCGAAGGTGACGTGGTCTATAATAATAACAACAGGCAGGTCCTCCTGAGGATGGGCTGACCGTGGGTCAGAACAGGAGGGCCTCTGTGGGAGAGACGATACTACCGAAGGAGGATTCACTGTGAAAATCTCCTGCCTGCAAGAGAACCTGGCCAAAGGGTTGGGCATTGTGGGGCGCGCTGTCGCCAGCCGGAGTACGCTGCCGGTACTGTCCAACGTGATGTTGGCAACTGACAACGGGCGCTTGAAGATCTCGGCCACCAACTTGGAAATTGGAATCAACTGCTGGGTAGGCGCGAAGGTTGAGGAGGAGGGAGCGATAACGGTCCCAGCCCGGCTGCTGGCCGACTTTGTCAACTCCCTGCCTCCGGAGCGGATCGACCTGGAGCTAGCTGTCCGAACTCAAACGATCCACTTGCGTTGTGCGCGCTTTGAAGCCAACATCAAGGGCATCGATGCCCAAGAGTTCCCAATTGTGCCCACAGCCGATGATAGTGATCATTTCATTCGCCTGGAGGCAGATACCTTGCGACGAATGATTGGGCAGGTGGTGTTGGCAGCTGCCACCGATGAAAGCCGCCCCATTCTGACAGGGGTGTTGGCTGTCTTCGAGGGGGATCGTTTGACCATGGCAGCTGCTGACGGGTATCGTCTATCGGTGCAAAGCGTCCCCTTGGATGAGTCAGTTGAGGAAAAGACAGAGATCATCATCCCAGCGCGTGCTTTGGCGGAGCTGGCTCGAATCTCCGCGGATCAGGAAGATCCTGTTGATGTCGCCATCACGCCGGCTCGTAATCAGATATTGTTCCACCTGCATGACGTTGATTTGGTATCCCAGCTCATTGAGGGCCGCTTTCCCGATTATCAACAGATCATCCCATCTAGTCACTCGAACCGTGCGGTGCTCGATGTAGCATCTTTCTTAAAGGCCACTCGTGTCTCCCACCTCTTTGCTCGCGATTCGGCCAACATCGTGCGCCTGGAGGTCACTCCGGGTGAGGAGCTGGTTCCGGGCCGGGTGACGCTGGCGGCCACCAGCACTGAACTGGGGGATAATGTGGGGCAGCTGGATGCTACCGTTGAGGGGGAGGCATTGGAGATGGCGTTCAACGCCAAGTACCTGATCGACGTTCTCTCAGTGCTTGACGCGGCCCAGGTTGCTCTGGAGACGAGCTCAGCCTCCAGCCCCGGCGTGCTGCGTATCGTTGGGGACGACAGTTTCATTCACGTGATTATGCCGATGCATCTGTCGCAGTGATAAGGCCATTGGTAGCAGTAATGCCAGGGATCGATCCCTGGCATTTTTTATTGCCGAGCCAGTCATGGCGACGACGGGGCCGTCAGTGCGTGGGATTGGTAGATAAGCCTCTTGCACTGGCGGCCTCTGTGTGCGGACTGCTGGCAAGGACAGACTGAACGCTAATAGGCTTTCCTGTCACGAAAGACCTTGATACCCGTGCGCAGCAAGATCTTGAAATCAAGCAACAATGACCAGTTCTCAATATACCACAGGTCGTATTTGGTTCGCTCAACAATGGACGTGTCGCCACGGAGGCCGTTCACTTGCGCCCATCCGGTAATGCCTGATTTCTCTCTGTGCCGGTCCATGTACCGGGGGATGCTCTTCTTGAATTGCTCGACGAATACCGGTCGCTCTGGGCGTGGACCCACCATGCTCATGTCACCCATCAGGACATTGATGAGTTGGGGTAGCTCGTCGAGGGAGAACTGGCGGATAATGGTGCCAAACCGCGTTCGGCGCGGGTCGCTCTCAGCCGTCCACACCGGACCGGTTTCGGCTTCTGCGTCAGCTACCATCGAGCGGTATTTGAGCATCTCGAATGGGTTGGCGTCCAGTCCCATCCGCTCCTGAACGTAGAAGACGGGTCCGGATGAGTCGAGCTTGATGAGAATCGCGATCAACATCATGATCGGCGAGAAAAGGATGAGGGCCAAGGCGCCGATCACAATGTCCACAGATCGTTTGAGCGTCAGCCGCCAACCACGTAAGGCAGTGTCACGCATGGTGAGCAATGGCAGGCCATTCAAGTCGCCGATGCTGACTTCGGAAGCCATGATCTGAAACACATCAGGAAAGACCTTGACAGTGACCTGCTCTCGCTCGCAGCGAGCCATGATGGATAAGATCTCCTGATGCGAGGCTTCTGGCATGGCAATGATTACCTCATCTATCTGGTGCGTCTCAATGAGACGCGACAGATCGCTGGTTTGCCCCAACACAGCCACCCCTACCAGAGTAGATGGGGGATCGTGGTCTTCTACAAAGCCGATCACATTGTAGCCCAGCCCCGGAGACTGTTGGATTCTCTGTAAGATTATGCGTCCTACCTCGCCTGCTCCCACGATAAGTATGCGCGCCTGGTTGTAACCGCGGGCCTGCAGGCTCCACTGGAAACGGCTATGAATCACCCGACCGAACCAGACTAAAAATATCGTCAAGGTCCAGATATAGACCATCATCAGTCGTGGGTAGTCCAGCTGGTTCTTGTACACGAGCGAGACCAACGCGATCGCCACGATAGTCCCGACCGAAGCGGCGCCGAAGACGGCGTAGAATTGATCAATGTGTGATGTGGCCCGCTGCCGCTGATAGAGGCGGTAGAAAAAGAAGACGATAACAATGGACGCGGCGTGAATCAGGAGCATCCCCCAGTAGTCGCTAAAGGGAGCGATGTTCTCGTAGTCCGATTGCAGGCGCAGGGCGTAGCCACAGGCGAAAGCCAGGCCTGACATGAGCGTGTCCATCATCACCAACGATCCGGTGAGCAGCCAAGATGTCCGGTCTCTCATTCTCTTGCCCTCATGACTCAATTGATCGGAAGATATGTCACTTTCCGTCCGGAGCTAGCTTGAGCTGAACCTGCAATAAACCAGCCCGCAGATTGATGCCAGCCAACACCAGCCAGTGCAGCCACCAAGGTGTGGTTGAAGCGTAATGCTTCTTGTAGAAGGTGTGCATTGCCCGATAGAACTCCTGCTGCGCCCGAGGACTGTGGCGGCTGGCAGCTCGCTTGACGTGCCGGACGGTGACAGCCGGATGGTAATAGGTCTTCCATCCTACCTGGACCATGCGATAGGCCCAATCAAGGTCTTCACCGTCCATGAAGAACTCTTCGTCCAGCAGCCCCCCCTTTTCGATCGCTTCTCGCCGAACCAGCATGAATGCCCCCACTACCGAGTCGACTTCCATTGTCTGGTCGGGGTCACAGTAGGTAAGGTTATACTGACCAAACAGGTGATGGCGAGGGAACAGTTTGGACAGACCTGTCATCTGGTAGAAAGAAATCTCAGGGGTGGGAAAACTCCGTCGGCACGCCAGGTCAAGCGTTCCGTCTTCCAGAACTAGCTTGGGGCCGGCCGCTCCCGCCTGGTGGTTTTCGTTCATGAAGTCGAGCATCATATCCAGGCCGTCAGGCGGCAGCACAGTGTCGGGATTGAGGAGCAATGCGTACCGGGGTGCCTCTGGGGCAGGGCTGGAGGCGGACAACTTCTGTGCTGGGAGCTGGCCCCTGGAAACAGTTGGCGAGGGTGGCTCTTGTTCGAACCCACAGGCGCGCAGGCCCAAGTTGTTGGCATAGGCGTACCCACCGTTTATGGGACTCTCGATGAGTCGTACCTGTGGGAATTCAGCCTTGATCATGTCAATACTGCCGTCAGCGGAGGCATTGTCCACCACACAAACTTCAAACGTGAAGTCACCTCGACTTCCGTACACCGAGGTCAAACATCTGTGAAGATATTCACATGTGTTGAAGTTGACGATAATGATAGCCAGGTCCAGCATTGGATTGTCACTGACAATAAATGGTGTAACATAAACCGGGTACCAGTCATCCTCCACAGCCGTGCATTCTATCATGAGCGCGGGTGGCGAGCAAGAAACCCGGTGGCATCCCCCTACATCTCGTGCTTCATCCACAACAGAGTACGTTCCAGTCGGAATCCAAACGATTTGAACGCTTCAATTCCCTCTGGCTGGTATGTTGGGTGGCGCACGAGGGCCACGCTGTGAGACCATTGCCTCAGATGGCTCAAAACGTGGCTGATCAGGGGTTTCTCTGCCAGGCCTCTCGATGCAGGGTGCACGGTCAGTACGATTTGGCTCTCTGAACGCCAGGTGGCGGGCTCGGTAGCAATTGCCGCTTCCAAGTGATCGTCCTTTTCCAGGACCAGGCGCAACGCCGGGCCTCTTCCCATCAGCCGCCAAATCCAATCAAGCAGGCGCGCTTCAATGCCCAGCCTGAAGCGGTACGAGCTGATGGGCTGTTCCATCTGTACGGCGTGAGGCGTTGCTGCGCGAGCCAGCTGGTAGGCCATGTTGGCGTCTGTCTTGGTAAAGCGGCGGTGACGCAGGTTGACAGGGTCCACAGAAACGGCGTCTGTCGTTGGCACCTGGTCGAGGCGCAAATAGGCTGTGCCAAAGACTGCCTGGAACCCCATAGACTCGTAGATGTGCAGTGCGGGAAGATTGTCGTCACGGACCTGCAAGCTAACCACTTCGCCGCGCTGTTGGTGGATGTATTCAATCGCGGCCTCCATCATATGTTGGGCGATGCCTTGGTGCTGGTGCGATTTAGCCACGGCCACATTGCTGATTATCCAGCGATGAGACACAGAGGACACTGGGGTGATCGTGATGTTTCCCACCACTTCTCCCCCTTCCACCCACACGAAGCCGGAGAGAACACTGCTTATCCCGATGTTGGGCTGATCCAGCCACCACAATACGGGGCCCAACCGCCCCAGGTTGCGCATATCGCGCAACATAGAACGGCCGGCCTGGTCAAGGTCGTCGGCGAACGCTGTCTGGATCAACCCGGCCACATGGACCAGGTCTCGGCTGAGATCCACGGGCCGCAAGCCTGAAGGTTCTCTTTGGCGAAGGACGGTGGCAGCTGTCATACAACCATTATAGCATCAGTTCTATGCAATTGCCACGGCGGCCCCCGATGGAGAGTCCGCGCCACTGTTTTGCGATAAGTCCTATGCTTGCCTATAATCTTGTCAGCATATATGACAGCGAGTCCTCAGGGGACGATATGGGGGTGCCGATCGGCATGAAGACCGACACGGTGGCCTGGACTGTTCAGGCCGTGATTGTGGGTGTGGCCTGTGTCAGCTGCAGCGTGATGATGCCGGACGCGTTGCCACCTCGTTGCTTTGTTGAGACCGGCCACACCGTCCGCGACGGGTTCCTGGTCAGGTTCGAGGCGATAGGTGGAGAACAGTCGCTTGGCTACCCGATCACTGAGCCATTTGAGGAGAAGGGGAGGCTGGTGCAATATTTCGAGTATGCCCGGCTGGAGGATCACCCAGATAACTCTGATGGGCCGGTGGTCAAGCTCGGTATGTTAGGTGAAGAGATGGGGCGGCGACGCCCTCCGCTGACGCCGCACCGTGTTCCCCCTGCCAGTGATCGGAACAGTCGATTCTACCCGCATACGGGTCATGTCATCACCGGGGATTTCTTGACATTCTTTGACGACAATGGGGGACTCGATCTGTTTGGCTTTCCCGTCGCTGAACCCGTAGTAGCGAAAGGCAGGCTGGTGCAGGACTTTCAACGAGCCCGCTTTGTGTGGCATCCAAACAAGGCGGCCGGTGACCGCGTCACGTTGGAGCCGTTGGGCCGTGTTTCCTTTGAGGCGCAGGGGCTCAACGCGGCGCTGCTGGTTCCGGTGGCCTGTCCATTTGGAGCTCAGGTCATATCGCGTTAGCTGTCGGATCGCTCTGGTGAATACCATTCTTGAGTCTACTTGTGGTATAATGGGCAGGCAATGCAGCGCGAAAATATCAGAACACGAGGTGATTGGTCGTGACATCCACCACGACCCCCCTTCATAGGTTTCTCGACTTCGCGGTTGACGCGGCCTGGCACGCTGGTCCGTTGCCGCTGGCGCATTTTCAGACTGATGTGGCAGTGGAATGGAAATCTGATGACTCGCCAGTGACTATCGCCGACCGCAAGGCAGAGGAGTTGCTGCGTTATATGATTGAGAGCCGCTTCCCTGACCACGCTATTGTAGGCGAGGAGTTTGGTGAGGCAGATAAGGACTCTGACTATCGCTGGATCATTGACCCGATCGACGGGACGCGGTCTTTCATTCGCGGTGTTCCCCTGTATGGCGTGCTGATCGGCCTGGAGATAAATGGAGAAATGGTGGTCGGCGTGATTCACCTCCCTGGGTTGGGGGAGATGGTTGCTGCTGCTAAAGGCGAGGGCTGCCGTTGGAATGGGCGCCCAGCCCACGTTTCTGGCGTGTCCCAGCTGGACCAGGCTCTCCTCGTTTACACCGACAGTGGTGAGTTTGCAAGACAAGGCCGGGCCGATACCTGGGCGCGTTTACGGGCAGCGGCCCACACCCAGCGTGGCTGGGGCGATTGTTATGGCCACTGCCTGGTCGCAACCGGTCGGGCTGAGGTAATGCTTGACCCGGTGATGAGCATCTGGGATGCGGGGGCCTTGTTGCCGGTCCTCCAGGAGGCAGGCGGCAGCCTTACTGACTGGCACGGTAACACCACCATCTATGGGGGTAGTGCCTTTAGCACAAACGGCATCCTTTTTGATGAGGTGATCGAGATTATGGAGTGTGCCAATCAATGACGGTCTCGTTTCAGTCAGGGTTCCCGTCCTACGAGATTGAAGAGGAAGTTGGGTGCGGCAATCTGACCATTGTCTATCGCGCCCGGCGTAGGGAAGATGATCAGCTGGTATCCATCAAGGTGGTCACGCCCGAGTTCGCCTCTGATCCTATCTTCGTGCGTCGTTTTATTGAGGCGGCTGGTCGCGCTATCCGATTGGACCACCCCAACATAGCCCGCGTGCATGAAGCTGCCGAACACGAGGATGTTGTGTATGTGGTACGTGAATATCTCGAAACTGATACCTTAGCTGATTGGCTAGAGCGGGAAGGGAGTATGTCGCCCGGGCAGGCGGTGCCGGTCATCCGTCAACTGGCGTCTGCGTTGGACTATGCTCACAGTCGGCGCCTGATGCATGGGGATATTAACGATCGGTGTGTATATATCGGGGATGACGGCCATGTCACCCTGGCGGATTTCGGCCTCAGCCAGGCGGTGGCCAGCTCTGATGTAGAGCGAAGTAGTGGCTCTCGCAGCGTGAAGATGGTCGCCGGCATGGGGGCATCGGCCTACCTGGCACCGGAGCGGGTACAAGGACAGGGGCCCACCCGTCCTGCCGATATCTATGCCCTGGGGGTGCTTGCCTACCAGGTGCTGACCGGACACGTTCCCTTTTCCGGGGAACTTGAGTCGGTGCTCGAAGCCCAGGTCTACCAGACGCCGCCACTGCTTCACACCATCAACCCCAATGTGCTACCACCGCTGAGCGCCGCCGTTGCCCGTGCTCTCTCCAAACGCCCTGAGTTGCGGTATAGCACCGCTACCGAGTTCTCTCGCGCCTTTGCCGCTGCAGCGGAGGGCATCGCTCCTTCTCGCGGTCCGGCGACCGGGGCTCACCCCAAGTCACGCAAGCCCCGTGGCCGCCCCAGCACTTGGGTGATCGTGACTGTGGTGATTGTCGGGCTGGTGCTAGCGGCGGCGCTCTGGAGCGCGGCCGGATGGGGCCAACGACTGACCACCCAGATCAGCGAATTGATGCCGTTGTCGGGGCCACGGCCGGAGGAGACCGCGCCTATACCCCCGGTTGCGACCAGTCCGGTGCCTACTGCTACCACGTCACCGCCAACAGCCGTGTTGACATCGTCCACATCTACACTGGTTGCTGAGCAGCCAACACTCCCCCCGATTTCGACACTGATCCCTCAAACCGTGGCAGAGGGAAGTCCTTTCAGTAGCCTGGTGCTGGCTCGCGGTATTGATGAGAACAGCCAGCCAGTGTCGCCAGGCAGCCAATTCCCAACTGGCGACCGGCCGGTGTACCTGTTCTTCGACTACGAGAACATCGAGCCAGGCAGCCGGTGGGGGCACATGTGGATGAGAGGGAGGGAGGAGCTGGGACGCACGATGTCCACCTGGCCGGCCGAGTGGGGCACAGTGGGCACAGGCTGGGTCTACTACGCCCCGGGTGATGATTACCAGCCGGGGCCGTATGAAGTGCGCCTGCTGGTGGACGATGAAGTCGTGGCGTCCGTAACCTTCATCGTACAATAGCGTCACCTTTCTTGATGCAGTTGTTTGCCTGCTGGGCAACACGGGCGAAGAGAACCAATGGTTGACGTGAGCGGCGACCAGGATACCAGGGCACGGTAGATGTTTCCTACATCAATTATCACGCTTCTTAACCTCGCCGGGCGCGAGATCTGACGGCAATATGTGGCCGGGTGCTGTGGTGAAGCGTGCCATTCTTCGGGCGTGGGGTCGCCCGCACATTATGCTCCCGCTCTTGATTGTGGTCCTGGTTGCCTGTCACGGATCATCACCTGCGCCTGTCATCTCTTCACCGACCTCATTTGTGACCCCTATCTCTGCGCCGACGGGGGACGTCCAGGAAACGGTGGGCAATCCTCCTGGGCCGGTGCTGGCCCTTGCGCCTCTGCCGAATGGTGAGTCCCTGGCGGGGGTGGGGCCGGTCGGCGATGTTGACACCGGTTTCGAATGGCAGCTGTTTCGGGGACATAATGACCAGTGGCAGCCATTGGCCTGGCCGGCCGAGGCTAACCCTCGCTCACTGAGCGTTTCTCCTTCAGGGGACCTGATATTCGCGGTTCCCTTCAGTAACGCCATCTTCGGGCGGGGCCAGGCCTGGGGCCTGATGCGCTCAGCTAGTGGTGGGGATTCGTGGCAGCAGTCGCTGAAAGGGTTGCGTGATCCTTATGTGATGGACCTGGCCTTTTCACCGGCGTTTGACACCGATCATACCATGTTCGTTGTCACCTGGTACTCGGGAGTCCATTTCTCAACTGATGCCGGTGAGAGCTGGCAACTTGTGCCATACCGTGAAGAGGTCCAGCCTTCGGGCGGCGCCAGCCCGTACGACCTGGCGGTGGCCGTGTCGCCAGATTACCAGGGCTCGCCGGTGGAATCAGAACCGCCGGCTCAGGGCATGGTAATGGCCAGTTTCGCACGCCGGCTGCATCGCTGGGATCGCGTCGACGGTGTCTGGCGCACCGTAGCCCTGACGGTGACGACCCCCATTAAGGGCTTGGAGCCTTCCCAGGCGCAGCTGACAGCAGGAGCCATCGCGTTCTCCCCCGGCTTCGCCGACGATGGCACCCTTTACCTGTACAGTGGCTATGCTGGACTCTTTCGTTCGACAGATCGAGGAGGAACGTGGAGATCGGTGAATCGTC
>JAUVRU010000424.1 GCA_030597485.1 Anaerolineae bacterium | reverse complement strand
TGCCGCCGGCATGATGATGGTGGTCAGCGCCGGCAACGATGGGCCGGGCTGCCAGACGGCATCGGAACCCCCAGCCCGCTACGACGCGGTTTTCTCAGTGGGCGCCGGCAACCGGATAGGAGAGATCGCCTTCTTCAGCAGTCGAGGGCCCGTTGTTGATATGGATGCAGGCCAGCTGTTGAAGCCTGACATCACGGCCCCCGGTGTCGACATTCGCTCCAGTGTCCCTGGTGGCGACTACGGCATATCAATGGGCACCAGCATGGCTGGCCCCCACGTGGCTGGCGTCGTTGCCCTGTTGTGGTCCGCCCAGCCCGAGCTGCGCGGGAATGTCGAGGCCACCGAAGGAATCCTCCGTTACAGCGCCACCGCCGGGCCGGTGTCCCAGGTCTGTTCCCCCTCAGCGCAGACATCGGCACCGGGCGGATTGATAGAGGAGATACTGGCGGCTGCGGGTGGGGATTCCCCAGCCTGTGCTTGCGGTGGGGTCACCGGTACTCCCAACAACGTGTACGGCTGGGGTCAGGTCAACGCCTTGCAGGCAGTGGAGTCTGTGCACACGGATTGATGGTGGCTGTGAAATGGGAAAAGACACTCAGATAACCTGTCAGGATCAGCGGCTGCAGACTGTCTTCGAGATAGCCAGAGTGCTGGCCACACGTGACAGCCTCGAAGACATGTTGCCGGACTTCTTGGCGTGTCTGATCGAGACCCAAGAGGCGGCTGACACCGGTCTCCTGTCGTTATATGACCCCTCCGAAGGGGTGCTGAAGGTGAAGGCAGCCCACGGATACGACCTGAGACATTTGAGCCGGCTGCGCCTGGCTCCCGGTGAGTCGATGAGCGGTGGGGTCTATCAATCCGGTCGAGCACAGCTCTACCCTACGCCCGAGGCCATTGCGCAGGCGATGGTCAGCACATCACCGACCAACCGGGAGGCATTCGAAACAGCCGCCACCTCTGGCAGGCAACCGCTGAGTGCAATTTGCATCCCATTGGTCACCCGTGAGGTTGGTGTGGAAGGTGGCGCGCTTGTCCTGGAGAACCTGCGCCAGCCCCATAGCTTCACTGAGGATGATGTGACCTTTCTCGAACACGTTGCCGACCACATCACGCTAAGCGTCGAGAACGCGCACTTGAGAGAAACCTTGCGAACCACCCAGGCCCTCGACGAGACCAACCGATTCAAGGGCGAGCTCATTTCGACACTGGCACACGAGATGCGCACTCCGTTGACCTCGATCAAGGGCTACGCCACAGCTCTTTTGATGGAAGAGGCAGCCTTCAGTCCCGAGACCCAGCGGGAGTTCCTGAAATTCATAGATGAGGAATGCGACACATTGCAGGATCTCATCCACGATCTGCTGGAGTCCACCATCATTGACGCCGGATTGATGAGGCTTGAATTCCAGCCAGTCCTGGTGGCGCGTCTGACGAAGGACGTGATCCACGACATGGCGCTCAGCGGTGAGAAACACCGCTTCCTGATTGACTTTCCCAAAGACTTCCCGATTGTGGAGGCCGACCCAGACCGGATTACCCAAGTGCTGCGCAACCTGTTGGACAACGCCGTGAAATACTCGCCTCAAGGCGGATTGATAATCGTGCGGGGTGAACTAGCCGGGAATGAGATCACCGTCAGTGTTGCCGACCAGGGCATAGGTATTGCACCTGACGACCTTAACCGGTTGTTTGACAAATTCTTCCGGGCCAACTCGAGAGCTGGTCGGCGTGTGGTTGGCTCAGGTCTTGGGTTACCGATCGTCCGCGCTATCGTGGAGAGTCACGGGGGTCGTGTCTGGGCCGAGAGCCATGTGGACCAGGGAACCACGCTCCATTTCACACTCCCTATCCGGAATTCTGAGCAGGATTCGGTACAGATTGCGGGGGATGCACATGAGTGAGACCATATTGATCGTAGACGACGAGCCACGGGTCATAAGATTGGTCAGTGAGGTCCTCAAGGCAGTAGGCTACCAGGTGATTGCCGCGGCCACTGGCGAATCTGCTATCGAGATGGTTGCCTTGGAGCGCCCCCACCTGATATTGTTGGATATCCGGCTGGAGCACGGCATTGACGGATATGAAGCATGCCGCCGCATCCGCGAGTTCTCTGAGATTCCAATAATCATGCTCACCGCCAAGGCACGTGAGAAGGACATGTTGCACGGTTTCGACGTGGGCGCCGATGACTACCTCACCAAACCCTTCAGTGCCAAAGAGCTGGTGGCGCGGGTCAGGGCGGTCCTGCGGCGGTCTCAAAACCCGGAAGAAATCATCACCGCCTCCCTGACATGCGGTGAACTGGAGATCGACTTCGCCCGTCGCAACGTGAAGGTGCGTGGTGACAAAGTGTCGCTTACCCGCACCGAGTACGAACTCCTGTGTCAGCTGGCGACGAACGTCAACCGGGTTATGTTGCATCGTGAATTGCTGTCCGAGGTCTGGGGGCCAGAGTACCGGGACGAGGTGGATTACCTGAGGGCGTACATTCGTTACCTGCGACGCAAGCTGGAGACAGACCCCTCCAATCCTGAATACATTCTTACCTCACCAGGCGCAGGATATGTGCTGGCATGTCCCGAATGACGCCACGCTCCCCAGTCCTGGGCAACGAAGATAGGACAACGAACCCGACCGACGAGGCTCGACCATACCAGACCCACTGGCGACTGATAGGCTCTGTTGGCATGTGCTGATGCCCGTGCCGATGAAACGGAGCCTTGTGAAGAACCCCTGAGTGGCGGCCCTGCGAATGCAGTCGCCGCCCTTTTTCATGGTGTTTTCATGAAGTCATACAGCTTTTCTATGAGATTCACATGCGTCTTGTGGTACTATAGGGGCAGGCAACGAAGGGATCGACAACAGCATCGTTGCGGAAGACCTGATAGGGAGGGAGGATTGAGATGACTGAGGTGTCTTCGAAGACGTATGTGCAAGTGACGGACGTTGAGTTCGCTGTGTCCCCAGTTGGGCCGCCTGATGTTGCCAGATTAGCGGAAAAGATACTGGCCGAAGCGCTTGAGTTCTGCGCTCTCAAGATACAGATCGAGAGCGCGGATGCCGTGGTTGACCGCATGCAGTGCGACACGGGCACCTGCAGCTGTTTCCGGTACGGGTTGGCCAAGTACGCAGCTGAATGTCTGGGCACCTTGGATGATGACATCAAGACAGTCTACCTGTATGAATACGAGGCCACGCCCGAGGATCTTTGCTTCGGCGAGACAGAGCCGGCATCGCTCATCCATCTGATCACCTGGGTGACACGCAAGACCAGTGCCCTCACTGCACTGATATCCGCGGTGGATCGCTCGCT
>JAUVRU010000078.1 GCA_030597485.1 Anaerolineae bacterium | reverse complement strand
CATCGAAGATTGTGACAAGACGACTTCCGTGCAGGTCAAAGAAATCAACTTCCGGCGCCGGTTCTGAGATAGCAGGGGCCCCATTTTCTCTGCTGAATAACCTGGCCTTTCGATCCGAAATCATGGCGGCAAACTCGAATGAACTGTCTCCCACGGTCTCTGTGAAACACCGCATCGCCTGCTGGCTCCGGTACACCCCCAAGTGCCGAATGCCAGCGGCCGGGCGCGCATCACAGTGTCCCGTTTGCGGAGAGATGCTGAGCGAGCCTTCGAGCCTGCCGGAGATGGGACACTCCCTATATGTGGCACAATTTCCTCAGACACCTCCTGGCGATACTGCTGATCTGTGCCAGTCTGCCCCTCTTTGGGATCAGATTGACGCCAGCCCTTGCCCAAGACACGCCATTGGTATTGGCTTTCTACTATGCCTGGTATGATCGGGACACCTGGAGCACCGAGACGCTCTCTGACCAACCGGCTCTGCCCTACGTCTCGGACGATGGGACCACCGTCGAACGCCACGTGGCCCAGGCACAGACGGCCGGCATAGATGCTCTCATCCAATCCTGGTACGGTCCCCGCGAAGCCGGCAACCAGACGGAGACGAACTTCCGCACCCTTCTGGATGTAGCAGCCGGCAAGGGCTTCCATGCCGCTGTGGACTTCGAGACGACCGGCCCGTTCTTCCCCGACCGGACGTCAGTGACCAATGGCCTGCGCGCCCTCTTGTCAACACACGCACAGCATCCGGCCTATCTGCGGCATCAGGGCAGGCCCGTCATCTTCTTCTGGCGACAGCAGCGCTTCAGTGTGGAAGAATGGGACGCCATCCGATCCCAGGTGGATCCCCAGCACGATAGCCTTTGGATTGCCGAGGGGGTGGACGTCGCCTATTTGGATATCTTCGACGGCCTTCATCTGTATTCTGTCGCCTGGTCGTCCAATCCAGCACAGACGCTGAGCGATTGGGGTAGCCGAACACGCCGCTACCAGACGGATGCCAATGCACCCCGACTGTGGGTGGCCACCGCCTTGCCCGGATACGACGACAGGGGTACTGGCCGTGACGACGCTTTTGCAGTTGATCGACAGGACGGCGGTTACTATCGTGACACGTGGGCTGCCGCCGTGGCCAGTGAACCGGACTGGATTGTCATCACCAGTTTCAACGAGTGGCCTGAAGGCACGATGATCGAGCCCAGCGTAACCTACGGCGACCTGTACCTGGACCTGACCCGGGAACTGTCGTCGCGGTTCAAGGAGACGTCGCTGCCAACGGTGGTGCCCACACCTCACACCCCAGACAGCAACAGCGATTCGGCTTCCCCGACCCGGGCATCACCCGCCGCTTCGCCAGATCCGGACGGACCATTCGTTCGGGCTGACGAGACCGTTCGCATCCGCTCTGGCCCCGGCACTCAGTACGAACGCATTGGGCGGCTGCGTCAAGGGGAAACCGCTGCCGTCACGGGACAAGACCCGGCCGGCACCTGGTGGCAGATCCGTGTTACCGAGGAAGAGACTGAGGACGGTCTGGGGTGGGTGACAGCCAAGTTCGTGACTCTTGAGGGCGATGCTGACACAGTGCCCATTATTGAGAGCCAGACAAGCACCCCCCCACCCCCTGCCACCGCCACCGCCACGCCCGTGTCGGCCCCTCAGTCCACCACCACTCCACCGCCACCCGCGAGCAGCACCCTCGTGCCCGCGCCAGGCCCGACCGCGAGACGGTCCGCTACACCCGCACTTCTCCAGACTGTCGAGGGCGCTGTCACACCTGCCGCTACCTGGCTCTTCACCACACCTGACGCGGTTGCTTCCGCGCCTGCGCCTGCGCTCGCAACTGCCAGCCCTGCCGTCAGTCAGACCAGGATGACACCGGATTCATCCCCCTCCCAGCCCACGAGCACACCACCGCCCCCATCCCCCACCTCAACCATGCGGCGCGTCCCTGGGGAGAGAAAGGGCAGTCCGTCCCTCCTGCTGTGGATAGGGATTGCTTCACTACTGGGGGCCGGGAGCCTGCTGGGCGCAGTGTGGCTAAAAGCCCGCCAGAATAGGTAGCGGGTGGCGCCGACAGGTACATGGGGACGGTCAGATCGGACAGCGGGCGGATGGGGTGCCGGTTCCATCTGCACAACGGCAACATTGACCTCACGCATCAGTCATTCCCTTTCCCCAATAGAACATATGTGCCACTCACTATAGCCCACAAGGACGCAACACGCAGGAAATAGCTCCACAGGCAAGACTCTTTTTCCGCAGCGGCAAGTCCCGGAATACAACACAGGAGCAGTCCGTGATACGTGCTTGAGCACTTCCGCCGCTACGTCCAGCCGTGCCTCGGAGCCATTGTCGAGGAGAGAAGATCCATGCACATCTGGTGCCGCGGAAGAACAGGCATACTTCTCACCGGCCAGGTACGATGTCCAACACAGTTCGGCCTGACCACGGCACGGGGATCGCGTCAACGTCTTGTGCTAACCGGGATGCTGGCTACCAAGGTCCCGCAGCACTTGCCGCAAATCGGGAGGCAGAGGAGACTCCAGATCAAGCCTCCCCTTGCCACCAGGGCGCTGGAAGGAGAGTCGCCAGGCGTGCAAGAACTGGCGCCGCAACCCCAGATGATTGCGCCGCCGGCCATACACCCGGTCCCCCACGACCGGCACGCCCACCCAGGCCAGGTGCACTCGAATTTGATGCGTGCGGCCCGTTTCCGGAGAAACCGTCAGAAGGCTGTACTCGTTGAGGTCTTCCATCAAGTGGAATGTGGTGCGCGCGGCACGTCCGCCAGCCAACACCGCCATTCGCTTGCGCTGGCGTGGATTGCGGCCAACTGGTGCCTCGACGATACCGTCAGCTGATGGGGGCCGGCCGTGCACCAGCGCCAGGTATGTCTTCTTGACTTTGCGCTGCTTGAACTGCTCTCGCAGGTGCTGCAGAGCCTTGTCGGTACGCGCCACTACGATGAGACCCGACGTGTCACGATCAAGGCGATGCACGATGCCCGGACGCCCAGCATCTCCGACTGCCAACGTTGGATAGCGGGCCAGCAGCGCATTGACCAGCGTTCCTTTCCAATGGCCGTGAGCCGGATGCACCACCATGCCAGCAGGCTTCGATATCGCCACCAAGTCATCGTCCTCGTAAATGACGTCGAGAGCCATATCCTGAGGCAACACCTCGTCGTCAGGGGAAGTGGGGACATGCACAACCACGAGCATTCCTGACTCAACCGGAGTGCTGGGCTTGGCTGCCTGCCCATTCAGGATGACCTGTCCCTCACGGATCAGTCGTTGGATCTGCGAGCGGGATAGGCCAGGCAGTGCATCCGTAAGGTAGCGGTCCAGCCGTTGGCCGGACACGTCCACCTGCAATTGGAGTGTTCGTTCCGTCTGTTTCAATTGCCTTCGTGTATTAGTCGTGTGGCGAGCAGCGAGATACAAACGCGGAGATCGAGATCTGCGGCCACAAGAGCGTGACGATTGTCAGGCTGCACCCGTAGAGGCAGAACCATCTCACTGATGGCCGACAGATGCCCGGAGAGGCAGAGACCACGTGCGTCCGGGGAAACCTGGTCACGAGGATAAACGCGCACGTTCACTCCTTGTCATCAAGCGCTCTGACTACCCGCCCCCGGGCGTGCATGGCTGCACTCGAGCGCCCCCCGCCCCCTGCGATACACTCCCTGGCGTTTACGCACGTGCCGTGCGGCGAAGAAACACCGCAGCGAGCGGCCGCTTTCGGACGGATAGACCTCCGCGTCACCCCAACACAAGAGATGTCTCCTCAACCACTGACTCAAGGCTGCTGCCCCACGGTCATGGCGGGCTTGTCCTCGACGGGCAAACGAGAATACCTGCTCCAGAGCACTGGACCCAGACTGATCCAGACCAGAGCCGGAGGGACTCAAGACCACACCTCCTCATCCGCCACAGCCAGAGAAGAGGCAGCTGCCGCATGATCTCCGCGCCAAAGGCAGTAGACGATCAGGCCTACACCGATGAGGATGGAGGCATCGGCCACGTTGAAGATAGGCCAGAAGCCAAGGTCAAGGAAATCAGTTACATACCCCTGGCGAATGCGATCAAGCAGATTGCCCATGGCACCGCCCAACTGCAGACCCAAGCTCAGTCGGATTAACCATTCCCCATCTGGCAGTTTCCAGGAGTACAACACAATAGCTACCACCACCACCGCGGCGATCAGAATGAAAACACCGCCTCGATCGGGAAACATGCCAAAGGCGGCTCCGCTATTCGTCGTGTGAGTGACGCGGAGGATACGCCACCCTTCACCTGGCAAGGGACTCCACCACTCCCCTTCCGGCATTGAATTCACGACCCACATCTTGGTCAACTGGTCCAACGCAACAACGAAGGCAGACACGGCCAGCAGCGCCAGAAGGGAGATAGCACGTCTAAGTGTTACCTGTTTCATGCCATACGCAGCCAGATTCGGATTTCACCTCTAACACAACATCGGTCAGCATTGTACATCATGAGGGATACACTTGCAAGCCTGCAGGAGATGGGCAGAGTCACTTCACACGTTCGGACCGGTATCTCCGCACTGGAGAACGCCCCCCCCAATGCGGAGCTGTTTGGGTCAGATTCCTCAACGATTGACAAGATCATCATCCTGCCGTACAATTTATGTCAAAATCATGTCTACACGAAAGGGTAATGCGATGGCCGCCAGCTACCCGCCGAAGTCCGAACAACTGTCTCTCTTTCCCCAGAGGGGCATACGCGGTAGGAAAGGCCCACCCGTGGCCGAGATGGGCGCTTTGACTGGCAAGTCCTCCTTGAGCGCCGCTGTTGGTGCCTTCCACGGCTACATGCGACGCCAGGGGTTCTCGCAGAACACCGTCAAGGCCTTTCTGGCCGACTTGCGTCTCTTGGGCAAGCACAGAGGCCTCAACGTGCCCATTCGTCAGTTCGGTAACCGGGAACTGAGCGACTTCCTCACCTGGATGCTGGAGTATCGAGGCGTGCCCTGCAGCCCCAAGACCTATGGGCGGCGGGTGACAACGCTCAAGGTGTTCTTTGGATGGCTACACGAAAGCGGCGTGTTGGGCCAAGATCCCGCCGCTTCCATCCCCCACAATCGGATCGTAACACCGCTGCCCAGATTCCTCTATGCTGGCCAGGTTGAGAGACTGCTGTCAACGACACACGATATGACGGTGGGTGACCATCCCGATCCACGCCCACATCTGTTGGCGAATCTACTGCTGGAAACAGGCATCAAGAAGAGCGAATGCGTTGGCATCGCCCTCAACGACGTCGACCGCTCGAACCCATCATCACCGGTGCTCTACGTCCGGTATGCGAATCCGCGAAACCAGCACAAGGAACGCAAGATCGCGCTGTCGCCCCAACTGATGCCCACGCTGGACCGCTATCTGGCTGTCTATCAGCCCCGCAAGAGCCTCTTCGAATGCACGGCTCGCAACCTGGAGTATGTCTTGACCGACGTAGCCCAGCGGGCCGGCCTCGCCGATGGTGTCTCCTTTGAGATGCTGCGCTGGACGTGCGCCGTGCGTGACTTCAGAGACGGGATGGACCCCGACCGGCTGCGCAGGAAATTGGGACTGTCCCAGATCACCTGGTACGAGACGGCGGACAAGTTGAAGAGACTCGTTAGTCCGGCGCTGTAGCCACTACTGCATCACCGGCAGGATGATGCGGAACAGTGCACGATACGCCTGGTTCACCCCCATGTAGTCCCCGTTCCAGCCACCAACCGCGTAGATCTCGGTGTCCAATGCCGCCACTCCCAGGTTGCGCCACTGGCCCAGCACGGGCGACTCAAACACACTCCACATGTTGGTCTCGGGGTCATACCGCTCATTCGTAGCAAGGTAGCTCTGCCAGCCCCCCCCAATGGCATACACCTCTCCGCCAATCACCGCAACGCCCAAACCCGCACGTCCCACGGTCATAGGTGATTGCTCCGACCAGACATCAGCAGAAACATCATACGCGAGCATATCTGCCAGCTCACCGACGCCATCGTAACCACCTATCACGTAGACCACCTCCCCCACCGCACCAGCGGCCGCAAAGCCACGAGCAGATGGGATTGGTGACCGTTCTGTCCACGTGTCCTGCGCCGTGTCATACACGAACACCCGGTCTGTGAAATGCTGGCCATCCCATCCCCCAATGACAAAGACTTGCCGGCCGACTGCGGTCAGGGCATAGGCGCACACAGGCATCGGAAGGGGCGTAGCCTGCGCCCACATATCATCCGCCGGCGCGTATACCTCCATCCGATCCATCACACCCGTCAGACTGGTGCAACCCCCTGGCACGTAGATGCGACCTCCCACCACCGCGGCCCCGATATTGGACACGGCTGTCGGCTTGGGTGCTCGCGCAGACCACGCATCCGCTTCAGGGGAATATACATCGACCTGGCCAGTGACGCCGGATGCCCAATCGCCGCCAATGGCGTACAGGTGACCGTTGTGGGCAGCCAACGCGAGTCGCGTCCGTCGCATGGGCAAATCAGCATGCTTCGTCCACCGTGAGGTCGCTACCCATGCAGAAGTGTTCCCCGCGCCCGGCCGGTCGGTAATTGGATTCGCAATGGATTCTGACCCACCTTCCCGTCCCAGCAAGGGCAACACCAGAAGGGCCAATGCCAACAATAGCACACTGGTCACATAGACTCGCTGCCACCACGCTGCCGCCGGAGGCCAGTAGTCAGGCGAAAGACGGTCCTGCGGCAGATCCGGCACCATCGTCTCCGCTTCATCCACCACTACCAGGCCGTATCGGATGGCGCAGAGTGTGGCCTCGGTGCGAGACTGGACCCCCAGCTTCTCAAAGATGTTACGCAGGTGCACCTTCACGGTGTTGACGCTGATGAAAAGCTGACGGGCAATATCCTGATTGCTGGCTCCGGTGGCAACCAGCTCCAAGACCTCGATCTCACGATCACTCAGCGGGGTTTGCTCATCAACCATTCAGGATCTCCAGGTGAGCGACAGCCACGGCTATACTACGCCGACTCGCCCTGCTTGACAAATGGTAATCACATGAGTATACATATAGGCGTTCAGACACAAGATCAGCACGTTGGGGTAACCGATGCAGCCGAACAATCATCGCTTCTGGCAGGACTTTGACTGGCTTGAGCACGCAGCGTCAGCGGGCACCAGCCTCGTATGGACGGCCATTGTGCTCCTGCTTCTCACGCTCGTATGGGGCTACCAGGATACGCAGGCGCAGTGGGACCTTATCCGGACCGGCTCCACCCCTGTGCGGGTCGCACTGCAATCACCGCACGACTCGCCATCTCCCTCTTCTACTCCAGGCCTGCCCGGCCAACCCACACCTACGAAGACGCCAGCCGTCATCCAGTCTCCTGGCTCGGGTAACGTGCTGCCACAGGTTCTGCCGGAGACTCCGCTGGAAGGACTGGCAACATCCTACCCGGCAGCACCCGACCAACCCGTTGCCAGGACGCCGGGCCGTGCCCACGGTACACCCGCATCCAAGGTCACCGAGACGCCTTCATCGGCCTCTCCTGGTGAT
>JAUVRU010000194.1 GCA_030597485.1 Anaerolineae bacterium | reverse complement strand
AGCGCATCCAGCAGCGCTTCGAACTCCTCGCGACAGGGATCGCAGCGTTCCAGGTGATCTTGCACCAATGGCATCGCCTCGGCGGCGCTCTTGCCTGCCAGGGTCATCTCCGCAAACCGGTCCAGCTCTTCGAAGCATTCACCGCAGCCGAGTTCGTCTGGTCGGGTGGTGACAATCGCGCGTACCAGATGCTTGACCTGCTGCGGCCCCAGTGTGGCTGGCTTCTGCGGGCGGTTGGACGACACAGCCCGCATCAGATTCTTGAGCGCGTTCAGAACAGAATTCGCTATTGTCATGATTGTCGCTGCGTATTCCTCCTACCCATAGACGTGGCGACTTCGGCTATCCTTACCCGCACCTACGACTCAAAAGCCGACAACATGTCCTGAGGTGACAGCCCTTCCTCCATCAAGCGTTCTTGGAGCCGCTGGCGCGCGTCGTGCATGAGTTTATACAGCGCGTTTGGGTTGGTGCCCATATGGCTGGCCACCTCCTGCAGTGGCATACCCTGCATCATGGCCGTCATTGCCTGACGCTGTTTCGGGGTCAGCTCTTCGCGGATCAGCCGGCGCAACGTGCTCAGGACGACCCGCTGCATCGCCTGCTGCTCCGGGCCAGCCGACTGATCAGCCAGTGATTCCGGGATAAACTCACCGTCTTCGGACTCTGTCAATTCATCAAGGGAGACGTCACGCCAACGATGGCGGCGCAGTTCGGAGAAGGCTACGTGCACGGCAATCTTCTGGGCCCAGGTGAGGAAACGGCTCTCTCCGCGAAAGGAATGCAGGCTGTCGAGGATTCGCAAGATCGCATCCTGCGCGAAATCCTCCAGGTCCTCTTCGCGCACTTTGGCCCGGTTGGCCAGCGCATAGCTCAAGCCGCGAACCAGCAAAGGGCGCAAGTCCTCTATTGCCTGGTCACGTTGGGGACCGTCCTCGCCGAGGACGGCTATCCACTCCTCGTTGCTACGCTCGGCCAAAGGCTCTCCTCCAGTCAGGGTCCTGGCAGCCTGGCGACACCCTTATGCTGTGGTGTCACCTCTGGGCAATGGACCAGTTCGGCGTATTGTACCACCGGTGCTGTTTGGTGTCCAGGCAGATTGTCGGCGGGGTCTCGTTGCCCCCTTTTTGGGAGGAGTCCAGGTCGTCTGAGGGAAAGTCCCTGGCAGGCCGAGGAATCCTGTGTCAGGCTGAGCGCGGCCGGGTGACGACAATGATATAATGCCGATGGGCATTATCATCCTCGATCGGGATTTGCGGGTACGCCGCTTCAACCCCATCGTCTCCTAGCCTCCCACATCAATCCCTGGCGTTCAGTTTCGACTTCTCCTCGAAGTAGATCAGGTCGAGCGAGGACGTCCCGGCGGAAAGGGGGAAAAGAAGGGGCATCGGCTCTAATCCGCAACCTTCGCAGGGGTTCGGGCCGCCAGCCAGATGCCGGTCAGCAGAGCCATCAGGCTGCCGAAGCCGTAGTACCCACTGACCCAATCGGCGGTCATTGCTATGCCGCTGACAAGAGCCACCCGGCGCGCCAGCCTTCGCTCCTGGGCTCCCTCGGCGCGCCGCAGTCGCCGGCCCCATACGGCGTTCAACCCAGCCGAGGCCAGCACGATCAGCCCGCAGACCAGCCCCACGAGGGGCGGAGCCGGATGCCATGATGGTACCGGCGCCAGGTTGGACGAGAAGAAGAGCGCCACGTCTTGCGCCCCACCGTAGAGCATCAACAGCCCGCCCAGCAGCAATACGACCAGCCAGGCCCAACGGTGAAATCCTCGCTTTTCCATAATCAAATCTCCTCTCACTCCGACGCTGCGCGGACAATGACACAGATTGCGCTCGTCTGTTGCTTCATTCTCCTTCGTCTCGCCTATCCAACATCCGGGCCAGCAGCGGCCGCCGCAACTCGATGGCGTTGTTGGGGCACAGCTCCTGGCAGCAGTAGCAACAGATGCACTTGCCATAGTCGAAAGCCGGTTGCTGCCCGTTTTTCGATAGTGCCCCGGCCGGGCAATGCTCCACGCATACCCAACACCCCTGACACCGCTCGGCCACCAGCACGGGCTTGGCCACCAGCCGGCCTTGCAGGAATCGCAGCACACCCGTGTGCCCGAAGAAATCTGACCCTGAGGCGAGCTGGAAATCGGCCACCCGCGTCGTCTCCAGCGGCTCGCCCAGCAGCTGGATCTGGGCCAGGTCGCCCACCCCCACCCCCCGCTCGTGGGCCAGGCGGGTAGTGGGCACCATCAACGGCTCGATGCCGACCATCTCACAGGCTACCGCGTCCAAGGCCACCGCGTCGGTGCTGGCCAGGATGGCCCCAATTTTCTTGGGCCGGCCGTTGCGTGGACCGTCGCCTTCCATTCCTATCACAGCGTCCATCATTGTCAGCGTGGGCCAGACTGCCAGCAGCAGGTCCACCAGCATCTGGGAGAAGTTCTCGGCCCCCTGGGCCCGCAGGTGCATCTGGGCCTTGTGCAGGCCGGGCAGACAGCCGTAGTTGTTCTTGACCCCGCCGGTGAACAGGGTCAGGCCGTGGGTCTTGAGCTTGGGCAGGTTGATGATCACGTCGGCATCTACCACTCCCTTGGCCAGGGTGAAACGCTTGAAGGCCCGGCCCTGGGGATTCTCCACCTCGACCGATTCGGCGCTGAGGTGTACCAGTTCAACCTCTTCTTCCTCGCATACCTGCTTGATCCCTGACAGCCTGCATGCGCTGTAGTAGCGGCCCGGATTGGGCGGCCCCTCGTAGGCGCTGCAATCACCCACCAGGGGGGTAGCGCCGGCCGCCCGCACCTGGTCGATCATAGCCCGCACCACGGCCGGGTGGGTGGTGATAGCCTTTTCCGGCGGGGCCCCCACCAATAGGTTGAACTTGAGAAGCGCCCGGTCACGGGGCTTGACGTACTGACTGATGCCGCCGAGCAGGTCTATCGACTCCTGGACTGCAATGTCAACTTCTGTCATTCCATAGTCGGAACACTTGACGATAGAAACCGTAGACATTTGTCACCTCCACGTAGACTTCTGATGTGCATCCGAGCCTTTCTATAGCTCCACCATGTCACCTTCTCGGCTGCCGATTCATTCCCCTTCCCAAAGTCGCTCTCTGAACTGGTCGGCCAGCCTGTGCGCCGCCTGGCGCAGGAGTTTGGCGTGTAAGACGTGCCGCAACTCGTCGCCCAACTCCTCCACACGCAGGGCCACCGTATCCATCTCATCCAGGCTCCGCCCGGCCATGACCTTGCTGATCAGCAATCGCATCTCCTCCTCGACGATGGCTTCGATGTGCTCCATGTATGGAGCCAGGTCGGCTGGCTCCAACCCGTAGGCCACCAGCCCCTTCATTGCCTTGACCGCTTGCAGGTCGTCCTCGTCATACTCGTCCTCGACAGAGGGGGCGATCATGCCCAGCGCCCCCATCTCGGCCAGCCGGGCCTCGTCCAGCCCGGACGCCTGCGACAGCTCGGCCCGGTCGAGGGGGACGAAGTCGGGATCGTAGTGCAGGGGCCGATAGAAGAGCTTCTCCCCCTTCTCCTTCTTGTGGTTGGAATGGCGCAGCATCTCCCGGATGACGTTGAGGGGGAAGAAGCGCCGCTGCATCTCTTTGATGAAGCGCACCCGTTCGACATCGGCCTGGGTGTAGCGGCGGTGGCCTCCGGCGGTGCGCTCCGGCGTCACCAGCCCCTCCTCCTCCAGGAAGCGCAGGCTGCTGACGGTCAGATCCTCGTACTCCTGGCTCAGCATCTCCACGACTTGGCTGATAGTGTAGTATTTTATCTCCACCATGCTTCCCTCCCTCCAATTCTGAAGTTCAACTTTAGGTTCATTTTAGCACAAACTAAACCTATTGTCAAGGTTTAAGTTACTGGGAGATCGTTCAGACGCTTTTGTGCTTCGAGCAGGGCTGTGGTATGCTGCGTCTGGTAGCGGACATGGCCGCCGATTTGGACTCCGTACCTCATTCCCCTCCTGTCACTGTGAGGTGAAAGCCGGGTGAAACATATCACATTGGAGATACCGTATGGCAGCTCCATCATCCGTGCCCCGATTCCAGCCGCCAATCTGTTGGGGGTATTCGCTCCTGGGAAGGGCGGGGAAGGGCGCGACGAGATGGAGATCCTGGCAGAAGCGTTGGCCCATCCTGTGGGCACGCCCCGCCTGCGTGACCTGGCAAGGCCAGGGCAGAAGGTCGTAATCATCACCAGCGATACGACGCGCCCCTGCCCTTCCGACCGGTTGCTGCCTCCAGTGTTGGACGAGCTGGGGGCGGCTGGGGTGTCCGGTGGGGACGTGACTGTGGTGGCAGCGCTTGGGCTACACCGTGCTATGACCCCTTCGGAGCTGGAATCCACGGTCGGGACTGCGGCATACGAGCGGGTGCGGGTGATCAACCACGACCGGGCAGATACGGTACGATTGGGCGTCACCTCCGCCGGCACTCCAGTTGAGATCTTTCGTCCCGTGGTTGACGCTGACCTTCGGGTTTGCCTGGGCAATCTGGAATTCCACTACTTCGCCGGCTTTTCGGGCGGGGCCAAGGCTATTCTGCCCGGTTGCGCCTCGCCGGCCACAGTGACTGCCAACCACGCGATGAGGGTGCGCCCGGGCGCGGTGACGGGACAGCTGGAGGGCAACCCGGTCCGGGCTGACATTGAGGAGGGCGTCGCCATGTTGGGTGTGGATTTCATCCTAAATGCAGTGGTTGATGAGCAGCGCTGCGTCACCGGGGCCGTGGCGGGGGATGTGATTGCCGCCCATCGGCAGGGGTGTGAGTTGGTGGCTCAACGTGGCACTGTGTCGATACCGCAACGAGCGGATATCGTGCTGGCGGGCGCGGGCGGATATCCAAGGGACTTGAACCTGTACCAGGCCCAGAAGGCGCTGGACCATGCCACGCACGCGGCGCAATCCGGAGGAGTCATTGTCCTGGTGGCCGAGTGCGGTGAGGGTTTCGGGAACCAGACGTTTGAGACATGGATGAAGGATGCCCTTTCTCCTGATGACATCCTGGAGCGCATCCAGCGGGGGTTCGTGCTGGGTGGCCACAAGGCGGCCGCCTTTGCCTCGGTGATGAAACAAGCCAGGGTGTACCTGGTTTCGGCGATGCCGCCTGATGACGTGCAACGGTGCGGCCTGGTTCCATTTGACGACGTGAGCCAGGGATTGCGGTGCGCGCTGGCCGAGGTGGGTGAGGGCGTCACCGTGATTGTGTTGCCGTTTGCAGGCTCGAGTCTGCCGGTAATCATCCAGTGAGCCTGCGAGCTCTCTTGCCGCACACGGCATATCCGCAGCAGCAGGTGATCTCTGTTGGCCGATTGGATCTCAGGTTT
>JAUVRU010000001.1 GCA_030597485.1 Anaerolineae bacterium | reverse complement strand
AGTCGCGATCTGTGGCTTGCCTTTCAGGAGGCTAGCGAAGGGCTGGGACCGGATCGAGAGGTGGATGAGGTGGTAGAGGCGCTGAGGCATCTGAGGGATCCCATCAACACCTTCTTCGACAAGGTGCTGGTCATGGCCGAAGATCAAGTTGTCCGTCGCAATCGGCTGGCATTGGTTTATGCCGTCGCTGCCATTCCCGATGGCGTGGTGGATTTGAGTCAGGTGATGGGGTTTTAGGAGAGGATGACGGGCCCGACTACTCGGACTTCGACACCCTTATGATAGCGTCCCTGGGCAGCGCCAGGCCGGCGGCTACCTCGATGGCCTTGATGATTCCGGCCGGCACGGGGCAGGCAGCGTGGTTGAGATGTTCGGCTGAACATGCCAGCGTGCGGGGTCCTCGCCCGTTGTGGAAGGATATTTCCTGAAAGGCGTCCACCTCGGTCAAGTGCGCCGCCAGCTGCTGCACCGCCTCGCAATCGCTCTGGATGGTCAGCCGGATGTGATAGGGATCCTTCTCGTCCGGTTTGGCCTCCACCAGCGTGTCAAAGCCGCAGATTCCTGGGGATACCTCTACCCGGGCTGACATTTGCTCCCCATCCAACCTCAGCTGACCCGGCGCTTGCGTGTGAGCGACGTGCGCACTGGTCGAATGCCGTAATATACCTGACGACCGCCAAGGGTGCGCAGGATGATTTCAGGCGACCGGGCAATGGAAATCGTCTCGTGCAGCTCGACGGGCGTCAGCGGCATATTGTCGTTGGCGATGAAGGTCAGTAACGCGGCCACTGCCAGTGGGGTCTGAGGGGTGGTGAAGTCATCCTGGTGGCTGCAGCAGTCCCGTATCACATCCCACAGGACATCCACTTGCTTGACCTCACCGGTGTAGGGGTCCACCCAATCTATAGGGTGCGGGGCACTGTCGGCATATCTGGCAGCACAAGTGGCGCACAGGTGAGAGAACAGGTACACCCGCAGACTGCGCGCTTGTTTCTGCCACCAGTCGAAGTCGATGTGGAACTTGGTGGCGAGGGTGGGTTTGATGAATGCAGCCATCAATCAGGTAACCTCAGGTGTGCTTGACTCAGTCTCGTCTAGTTGCGTCGAATGTCCAGTAGCCGTGGCCCATGGGCACGAAGCAGGGGTGTGTAGACAGCTGGTGGAAGATGGGAACAGGTGGACAGCGACGGACGACGTTGACAGCGCTGTACAACGTCTTGGCGTGAACCGTGCCTTGGGGGTTAATCTTCACCAATTCCATAGCAATCTGCTGCAGGAGCGCCAACAGGGGCTTCGGGTTATCCTGGTTGCTGATCCAGACAGCATCCAGAGCGGCCTGATCGCTGCCTTCGCCCACAATCATCAGGTCGTCGTATTCACAGGCAATGACTTGTCTGACGTTCTGGAAGATGATCTTGCTGCCCTGGACAACCACTCCCCGAATCCACTCGCGCTTGGGGCGCACACGCTGGCAGCTCAACGCCACGGTCGTCGGGTCGTCGGTGCGGTGCAAAGAGACGTAGGCCCCGGTGGTCAACTGGTTCTGGTCGTACCACTGGCTCAGCCCCAGCACGTAGTTGTCCTGGCTGGCCACCCAGCCGGGAAAACGGTCACCCGATTCCTGGTCGAGCAGGGTGATGCGCACGTGATGGTTGTCGGCCTCCGGGAAGAAGGCAGCGGTCTTTGGGGTGATGGGCAAGGTCCCCGACCGGCGATGCGGGTAGTTCAGGACGATGGTTACCGCCTCAGCCTTGGTGGATGGCGGAGAAAGCAAGGCCGGGTCAGTGGCCTCGTCATCGATTTCGTTTAGCAATGGCTCCAGATCGTCGTTGAAGTGGACCGATTCGAAGGGCAGCTCGGGCACGAGCAGATGCAGCGGTATCTCTTCTATGTCGGCCGGCTCCAGGCTTCGCAGGTACCAACGTACCTGGCCCTTGGGTCCCACGTTATCGAAGCGGGCATCCAATGTCAGAGCGGAGTTGACTGAGAACTTCTGGATGGAAGCAGGCATGTCGGCTGGCAGTTCGATGTCTTTCAGGATCGCATCCGCCGGCAGCGGCCCCTCATTGATGTCGATGGCGGCCTCCGCGATGTTCAGGTGGCCGGCGTGGATAGGTGCCAGAAGATCCTTCAGCAGCCACAGGTCCCCGAGATTGACGAAATCGGGGTTGGTCTCCAGCTCATTCACGATCTTGGGGGCGATGCTGTCCTGGTACTGGCTGTACAGCTCCGGCGGAGAGGCGGTGCCTTCCGTGTCAGCGAAGACCTCTCCTTCGCCCAGGTTCAGAGAGTGCGGATGGGCGAAGTCAGCGACGAACTCCCTGACATCACCATTTTCACCGAACTCTACCTGAATCACGGTGAAATCCCCGTACCGGGGATTGCGACTGGCACGCTGACTAACCACGGTGCCAGCGTCATAGTTGAAGCGGGGGAAAACGAGTTCCTCTCCGACTGTGTAGCTGCCCTGCGGTTGATACAGGGTGCCGCCCTGGATTTCAGAGCGTAGCGCCATCTCTTCTTCCTGGCAGCGATGTTGTATCAGCTGTATTGCCAGGTTCTCCGTAGGCTGCGGCTCATTGCTTTCCAGGAACACCTGAAACAGGCGTTCCACATCGCTGGCTTCGACGGTGAGCTGTCGCCAGTATCCCGCTGTCTGTGTTGCGCGTTGTGCCACGGGGATAGATCTCCCAGATCGAGGATGTATCTCATGATGGTTTCGTGTCAAGGTGGCAAGTATAGCAGTCTTCGCTTGATTTGACAAATCGACGCTCCGGGTCAGTTGGGGTATTTCATCTTGGTGGGTACATATGTCGTCCAAGGCGCGGCGGCTATGGAAAGCCGCCCTACGTCGACGCTCGTAGCGGTGCGAACAACAATCTGGGCGCAGCCAGCGGGTGTTGGGTGAGATGATCCTTGCAGGATCAGTTAACGGCCGGAAGTATCCCCCCACGGACAGCCGGCATCCCCTTCCACGCTATCCCAATCTGGTGGATGGGCAGGCGGCTACCTATCCCGACCAGGCTTTGGTCACCGCGTTGGGAGCAACAAGTCCGCATCCGGCTGCTCAGCATCGCTTAAGGTTATCTTAAAGCCGGCTTAAGGACAGCAGGCGCTTCTCAATGCTATACTATTGCCAGCAACAACGACCTGGTCAAGTCGAGACAAAGAATAACGAAACAATTCTCTGATACCCATGAAGGAGGTTCTTGCCATGGACAGCACCAACATTCAACAACTCAATGAGCAAGTGGAAAAAGAAGCACTCTTTTTGCGCGACGTTCTGGTCGAAGTCAATGAAGTGATAGTCGGCCAGGAAACATTAGTGGAGCGCGTTTTGATTGCGCTGCTGGCAGACGGCCACATTCTGCTGGAAGGCGTGCCGGGCCTGGCCAAGACGCTAGCGGTGAAAACCGTGGCCCAGGCCATTCAGGCCGATTTCTCCCGGCTCCAGTTCACACCTGATCTGCTGCCGGCTGACTTGATTGGTACCCAAATCTACAATCCCCGAACCAGTGAGTTTACGGTTCATCGGGGGCCGATTTTCGGCAATATCATCCTGGCCGACGAAATCAACCGGGCCCCGGCGAAAGTGCAGAGCGCTCTGCTGGAAGCCATGCAAGAGCGCCAAATCACCATCGGTGACGCCACCTATCGCCTGGACGACCTCTTTCTCGTATTGGCTACCCAGAACCCTATCGAGCAGGAAGGTACATATCCCCTGCCGGAGGCCCAGGTAGACCGATTCATGTTGAAGACGATCGTTGACTATCCGACGCCCGCCGAGGAGCGGCAGATTATCGACCGAATGACCGGTGATCCCTTGCCGCCCGTCAAACCTGTCATTGAACGGGCCCAGCTGCTGCATGCCAGGGACGTAGTGCGCCGCATTTACGTCGATGACAAGATCAAGAATTACGTCCTCAGTCTGGTTTTGGCCACACGCCACCCAGACAATAACGGCTTGTCGGAACTGCGGCCCTACATCTCATTTGGGGCGTCGCCCCGCGCTGGCATCTATTTGGTATCGGCCGCCCGAGCGCATGCCTTCATCAGAGGGCGCGGCTTTGTCACCCCCGAGGACATCAAACAAGTGGCTCCCGATGTGCTGCGTCACCGCGTCATCATCAGCTACGAAGCCGAAGCGGAGAATGTGACCAGCGCCGACATCGTCCAGCGAATTTTGGACTATGCAGAAGTGCCCTGATTCCAAATTCCCAACTGGACCCTGGCGAATCGTGCAGTCTGCACGCTTCGCGTCAGATGCAGAAGGGCGCGCAAGAGACTGCTTCTCCAGGGGATGCTAGCCCATGAGGATGCCTTGCTTCATAGGTTAGTAACCCCAGGACAAGACGGAAAACGCCAGAGTCCAGTTCCCAATTGTCTTGCTCGATGGACAAGCAGTTCATTGATCAAGAACTAGGATGAATAAACTATGCTATCAACAGACTTGATGAAACAGATCCGGCGAATTGAGATTCGCACCCGTCGACTGGTGAACGATAGATTTGCAGGAGAGTATCATTCTGTCTTCAAAGGACTGGGCATGGAGTTTGACGAGGTACGCCCCTACTATCCCGGCGACGAAGTTCGCTCCATTGATTGGAACGTGACAGCGCGGATGGGCCAGCCCTTCGTTAAACGCTATGTGGAGGAGCGAGAGCTCACCGTTATGTTGGTGGTTGATGCCAGCGGTTCAGGCGATTTTGGCTCGGTGAAACGGTTCAAGCGAGAGTTGGCCGCCGAGTTGGCCGCCGTCTTGTCCTTCTCGGCGACAACGAACAACGACAGGGTTGGATTGCTGATCTTCACCGACAGGATAGAGCTCTACATTCCGCCTCGCAAGGGACGCCGCCACGTGCTGCGCCTGATTCGGGATTTGCTGGCTTTTGAACCGCAAGGACGCGGCACAGACATCAAACTGGCTCTGGACACGATCAACCAAATCCTCAAACGGCGCACCATCGTTTTTCTGAGCTCAGACTTCCTGGTCGACCCGCAAAGCTATCGAAAATCCCTGTCTATGGCCAATCGTAAGCACGACGTGGTTGCCATTGACTTGCACGACCCTCTGGAAACGGACATTGCTGGTGTGGGTGTGTTGGCTCTGGAAGACGCCGAGTCGGGTGAACTGGTCTGGGTAGATACCAGCAGCCGAGCCTGGCGCCATGCGTTCTCCCAGCAGGTTACTCAGCTTGAAGGCGCTAAGAACAGCGTGATAACCAACGCTGGCGTCGATCGCATCGACATCGACACCGACCAAGACTATGTGTCCGCTCTGACGCTCTTCTTTGACAAGCGAACCCAACGCATTCGACACTGAAAGGCAAGAAGGCCATCACGATGAACAGAAAACACCTATTGATCCAATGCTTCGCCGCCATTGCCCTGTTGACACTTTTCGTCTTGCCGGCGCAAGCACAAGGCGATGTCAGTGTTGTGCTCACCGCCGGAAAGAGTGAACTCACAGTGGGCGACCCCGTGAAACTGACGCTTGAGGTCAGGCATCCGGCAGGCTATCAGGTCATCATCCCCAAACTGGAACAAGCTTGGGGCGACTTTGAGGTTCGTTCGCAATCCCAGCCCGAAACCATCCCCAACGACGACGGCAGTGAGACCACTCGAGAAACCATCGAGGTCACCTTGTTTGCCCCCGGCTCATTCCAAACGCCAGCTCTTCCCATTACCATTGGCGACACCGCTGGCAAGACTACCGAGCAAACGACGCCACCGGTATCGTTGACTGTGCTCTCCGTGTTGGCAGAGGAAGACACTGAGCTACGGGACATCAAACCCCAGGCATTGTTGGATGTGCCACCTGCGTGGCCCTGGATACTGGCCGGTTTGTTTTTGGCCGCGCTCTTGGCCGGTGTTGGCTGGTTGATCTACCGCCGGCTGCTGACCAAGAGGCAGCTTGCCCCATCGCTCGTTGTCGACAACCGCCCTCCCTATCAGGCAGCCTACGATGAACTGACCCGGATTGAGGGGTTGCGTCTAATGGAGCAGGGGCGCCCTAAAGAGTACTACACGCTGGTGACCGATGGCCTCCGGCAATATCTGGAGAAGCAACTTAGTGTTCGGGCCTTCGACCGAACCACCTGGGAGCTGAAGCTGGCTGTGAGGGACTCTGATATCGCGCCCGAACACGCCCGCCGGGTCCTCGACCTTTTTATGGAGAGCGACTTTGTCAAATTTGCCAAGTTCTTTCCCGAGACTAGGGTCGCACGTCAGTTCATCATCCAGGCCCGCAATATGGTGGATCTGACCAGGCCTGTGCCAGAAGTGGAGACGCCAGCTGCCTTGCCAACATCTATCTCTGATCATCGGGTTGATCAATGGCCTGACCAGAGTGAGAGAAACGTGGAGGTAACCGCATGATCTTTCGACTTGAAGCGCCCTGGCTTCTGAGCCTGCTGGTCTTGGTGCCTGTCTTGGCCGTCTGGCCGTTCGTGATCAGAAGGCAATGGCGCCCCGCCGGCTTACGCTTTGCTGATACCAGCCTGGTGGCCAATCTGACACGCTCCTGGCGGCTCTATTTACGACCTATGTTGCCGATGCTGCGACTTCTGGCAATTGCCCTGATCATCATAGCCGCTGCCCGACCCCAAACAGGGCAAGCCCGCGAGGTTGGCAAGGGCGAAGGGGTGGATATCGCTTTGGCGCTGGATATTTCGGGCAGTATGGCATCTCTCGACTTCGAGCCACAGAACCGGCTGGAGGCGGCCAAGGAGGTTATCAGTGATTTTGTCCGGGAGCGACAATACGACCAAGTCGGTCTGGTGGTCTTTGCCAGAAATGCCTTCAGCCAATGCCCGCCGACGGTTGACCATAATGTGTTGCTACGCCTGTTGAAACAGACAGACTTGGCCACCGACGTGGGGGTTGAGGATGGCACCGCCATCGGTATGGGGCTGGCCAACGCGGCTAACATGCTCAAGGACTCCGAGGCCAAGAGCAAGGTGGTCATCTTGCTGACCGATGGCGTCAACAACGCCGGTCAAATTGATCCACTGACAGCGGCGGAAGCGGTACAGACACTGGGCATCAAAGTATATACCATTGGCATGGGACGTCCTGGTCAGGTGCCTGTACCTATTGTTGATGCTGTCGGCCGAAAGGATGTCATCTACCAGGAGAGTGCACTGGATGAGGAAACGTTGCAGGCGATAGCTAATGCCACGGGCGGCCTCTACTTCCGAGCTGAAGACACTGCCGGCCTCAAACAGATTTACGATGAGATCAACACTCTGGAGAAGTCTCAGGTTGAGGTGCACACCTATACTCGCTACAAAGAGCTGGCGGTGTGGCTACTATTTCCCGCCCTGTTGATCTTCTTGCTCGAGATGTTTCTGCGACAAACCGTGTTCAGGAGAACTCCGTGAGCTCAAGACACCAGGCTGTGAAGCGCAAAGGTGTAGACGAAAGAAAGGCGACAATGATGATGCAAAAAGGCCGAAGATGAGGCAGTGCAGATACATCACGCCTTGCGCCTTACGAACTGTGCATCACGTATCACCCAAAGGATGGTTACGATGAACTTTGCTGAACCTGCGTTCTTGTATGGCTTAATTCTACTCCCGGCTGTGTTTCTCTTCGTGCTCTGGGCGAGCCGGCGCAAACAGGCGGCCACGTCCCGGCTGGGGGATCCGGCTTTGGTGGAGAAGTTGAGCGCCACTGTCAACTGGCGAGGCCGTCAGTGGCAAATGTGGCTATGGTTTCTGGTACTGGCTCTCCTGATTCTGGCACTGGCCCGCCCTCGGTGGGGCAGCGAGGTGCAAGTCGTTGAGCAACAGGGCGTCCAAGTGATGGTGCTCCTGGATGTGTCGCAAAGCATGCTGGCTGAGGATATCAAGCCTAACCGCCTGAGTCGAGCCAAGCTGGAGATCGCGGATTTGATGAATCGGCTGGGTGGTGACGAAGTCGGCCTGGTACTCTTCTCGGGGGCCAGCTTTATCCAATTCCCGCTCACCTCCGACTATGCCACAGCCCGCGATTTTCTGGACAGTGCCAGGCCCAGTGTGATCTCAAAGCCAGGTACTGCGATTGGCGACGCCATCCGCACAGCTATGACCGGCCTCGACCCCAATCTGGCCAGCCAGAAGGTGATTGTCCTTGTCACCGACGGGGAGGACTTCGATACTGACACCCTGGATACTGCCCAACGGGCTGCCGACGAAGGTGTCGTGTTTTACACCATCGGCTTTGGCTCGCCGGAGGGCGAACCGATCCCGGTATACAATGGTGAGGGTGAGGTGACGGGGTTCAAGAAGGATCAACAGGGGGAAGTGGTCCTCTCCAGATTGGATGAAACCACGCTGCAACGGATCGCTCAGATCGGCAATGGCCAGTACTATCGCGCCAGTGCCGATGGACATGAGCTGGACGCCCTGGTTTCCGAACTGAACAAACTTCAGAAGGCTGCACTGTCCTCTCAATTCGAGACTCGAGGGATTGAACGGTTTCAGGTCTTCTTGCTGGTCGCCTTGACTGCCATGATCGCAAGGGAGCTGATCCCGGATCGCGTCAAGCAGAAGTCTCGCACTGCACGTTCAGTGTTCCGCCGCCGGAGCCGTGCCGAGACAGCGCAATCAACGGCTAGCGGCCAACAGTCGACAGTCAGCAATCAGAGTCTGGCCTCGTACCCAGAGGGTACGCGGTCCCAGGACCACGTGAGCAGTGGTCCGACTTTGACCCACGGCAGTGCCCATCTGCTGAAAGGCAGACTGGCAAACAATCAAGTAGGAGGTTCCTAGGATGAGAAACCCATTTCTAATTGTTCTTCTCTTCATCGCCCTGGCCCTGACCGCTTGTGGTCGTTCGGCAGAGCGAGTGAACAACGATGGCAACGAGGCATTTGCCAACCAGGATTACGAAGCGGCCCTGACCGCTTATCTGGACGCTCAAGCCGACCTGCCGGATTCGCCCGAGCCTGCCTACAACGCGGGTAACGTCCACTACCGCCAGGAAGACTACGAGCAGAGTCAAGGGCAATTCCAGCGAGCCTTGCTCGATGCTCAGGGCGATCTGACCGAGAACAGCTTCTATAACCTGGGCAATACTCTCTACAACACCCAGCAGTTTGAGTCGGCCATAGAGGCCTACAAAGAGACGCTGCGCGCGAATCCTGCTGACGTGGATGCCAAACACAACCTGGAACTGGCCCTGCGGCGGCAGCAAGAACAAGAACCGCAGCAGTGCCAGAACCCGCAACAAGACGACCAAGAACAGAACGATCAGCAGGACCAGCAACAAGACGATCAACAGGATGGCCAACAGCAGGATCAACAGGACCAGCAACAGGACGATCAGCAGGATGACCAGCAGCAGGATCAAGAGCAAGATGGTCAGCAGGATGACCAACAGCAGGATGACCAACAGCAGGATCAGCAACAAGGCGATCAACAGGATGACCAACAGCGGGATCAGCAAGACCAGCAACAAGGCGATCAACAGGATGACCGACAGCTGGATCAGCAGGATCAACAGGGAGATGGTCAACAGAATGACCAGCAACAGAGTCAGCAGGACCAACAACCGCAGGGCCAGCCACAGCAAGTGCATGGCCTAACGCAAGAGCAAGCCCGACAGCTTCTGGAAGCTGCGTCCCAAGGCACAGAGAGCTTGCAGGAGTATCTGGAACAGATGCGCGTTTTTCCGGGTGGGCCGCCGGCTCAGGATTGGTGAGATGTGGAAACTGATGCGTGAGACGTGAGATATGAACGTAAGGACTTCCGATTACACATTACGGGCTACACAGCACATATCACGCACGACGCACCTATAGTAACTACGGAAGGTTTGTAAGTATGAAGATGAAAAGCAGGCGCATAGGAATACTCGTCATTCTGGTCATCTTACTTGTCTTGTCTGCGCGGGTTGGCTATGCGCAAGGCCAATCACCCATTACGGCCAGTGTGGACCGGACCAGTCTCTCTACGGACGAAGTGCTGGTGCTGACGGTGACGGTCAACGCGGGAGGTTTGAATCCGCCGCAACCCGCGTTGCCGGAGTTGGCCGAATTCGACATGGTCAGCAGTGGCACGTCATCGCAGGTCACCATCGTCAATGGCGAGATGAGCGCTCAAATGACCTACAGCTATCACCTACACCCCAACCAAGCTGGCGATGTAATCATTGAGCCAATCAGCCTCACCCTCGATGGCCAAACCTACACCACGGCGCCGATCACAGTGCAGGTCATTCAAGGTACCGGGACTACGCAAGCCACTCCTGCCTACGAAGGGGCAGCTCCGGCCCCCGGCGAGTTGGCCGGACAGGACTTCTTTGTTGAAGCTGACGCTGACAACCCCTCTCCCTACCTGGGCCAGCCGGTGGTCCATTTCTTCCGCCTCTACCAGGCGGTAGACTTCTTTGGCCAACCCCAATATGAAGCTCCGGCCTTCACCGGTTTCTGGAGTGAACTTCAACCTGATCAGGCCCAGTACACTACTCAATCTGCCGGTCGCACCTACCGGGTTACCGAGTTGCAGACTGTCTTGTTCCCCACCACTGTCGGATCCGTCACCATTGGACCGGCCGGATTGATCATTCCGGGTGGTTTCTTCGAGCGAGATACAGCATTGCGAACCGAGCCGGTGACCCTGGACGTCAAGCCATTGCCAGCCGATGCACCTGCTGGGTTTGACGGGGCAGTGGGCCAATTCAAGCTCACCACTGAGGTGGATACTACCGAGAGCAAGGTCAATGAACCCATTACTCTGCGGGTGACGCTCAGCGGTCAGGGCAACCTGAATGCCGTGCCAGATCCGGTGTGGCCGGAGGTGCCGGGATGGCGGACCTTTGAAACTCAGGCCACCATCAGCACCCAATCTCAAAATGGGCAGGTTGGGGGCAGTCGCGTCTACGAGCGCCTGCTGGTACCTGAAGATGCAGGCCAGTTCAACATTCCGCCCATCGAGTACGTCTATTTCGACCCTGTCGCCGCCGAGTACCGCACGACCGGGACGGAGGCCATTCCGGTCTCGATCTCCCCTGGTGCGGCGGAAGTACCTGCGTCGCCCCTGCTTATCAGCAGTGGCAAGGAGGAGGTTGAACAAATTGCGACCGACATTCGATATCTTGAGCCAGTGCCGCCTGTGCTCAACCTTGCCAGCCCTCCTTTCACCGATCAAGGCGTCTACTGGCTGGCCTGGGGCTTTCCCATGCTAGCCCTGGTTGGCAATTTTGCGTGGCAGTGGCGGCGACGGCATTGGCGAAGCAACATCGCCCAAGTCCGCAGCTCACAGGCTCGCAGGAAGGCCCGAAAAGCGCTTACACAGGCTCGCAGACAGCAGAAAGACGCGTACACTGCCGCCGGTCAGATATTGACCACGTACATCACCGAGAAGATGAACCACCCCGTTGGCGGACTCACCCACGAGGCTCTGTCAAACCTGTTTGCCCAGAAGGGTCTCGGACCCGACCTGGCTGAGCGGGTGGAGACCTGCCTGGTTGCCAGTGAGATGGGTCGTTTTTCACCCAACGGTAGCGACCCGAGATATGCTGAGAGTCTGCTGCGGCAAACTGTCACGTTGATCAGCGATTTGGAGAAGGCACTCTAAACAGAAAACGCAGGATGTGAAACGCGAAATGCGAAGCAATGTCTGCAAATCACGTTTCACGCTTCACGAGAGAGGTATGTTCCAATGAAACGAATCCTTGTTCTTACGCTTGCGGGTCTCACCATCGTCGGCCTGTTCGCGGTCACTCAGGCCGGTCTGCTCGTGCCCGCAAGGGTGCTGGCCAAGCCAACAACAAGCGCTACCGACATTATGTTGATGGCCAACGATCTCTATGAAGGGAAGCAATTTGCCCAGGCAGCGCAAGCGTACCAACAGCTAGTGGACCAGGGATTTGCAGACAGCGCCCTGTTTTACAATCTGGGGAATGCTTACTTCAAGAAAGGAGATCTTGGCAGGGCCATTGTCAGCTACCGCCGAGCCGAGCGGCTTGCCCCCCGCGCCCCTGACATCCAGGCGAATCTGGACCTGGCCCGTAGCCTGACGGTCGACCAGATTGATGAGGATAACAACCAGGCGTTCCTTAGCCGTCTGGCTCAATTCACGCAAGCGTGGTTGACCACCGATGAGCTGGCGCTTGTTGCACTTGGCTTGTGGTTTGTGTTTGCCCTTCTGTTTGTTGCATTCACCAACAGCAGGGGGGGCAGCCATCTGCGGGAGGGGCTACAATATGCCCTGATCGTCGCGTCGATCTTACTGGCGGTTGGTGTTCTCTCCCTGGCGGATCGGTTGTACGTGGATGACGCCCGATCCGAAGGTGTTATCGTTGCCAGCCAGGTTGATGTGACCAGTGGCCCCCGCTCACAGCATGTTACCGAGTTCACCTTGCATAGCGGCACTGAAGTAGGCCTCATTGAGACGCGGGGAAATTGGATGCGCCTGGCCCTGCCCGGTGGCCAGTTTCAAGGGTGGGTACCTGCCAGTGCAGTGGAAGCGGTGACGGGATAGGGGGTGACGTTGTGGACTGAGGAAATGGCTCTGTTCACTTCCCGCTCTTTGAACACCCTCACTTGCTCCGTACGCCTGCCAGCACAATGACGCTGGACACCAAGACGACGATCAATCCTTCACTCTCGGGCATTTTGGGTTGTTTTGCGTGGTGGGGCATTCTGTGTATAATGAATTCGCGTTCAAGGCGGGGTGGGCTGTTATCTTCGGGAGCGACGGAGCGACATGGGGGTGGTAGACGAGGTAAAAGAGCGGATTGACGTTGTGGAATTCATCTCGAGCTACGTTCCGCTCAAGAAGGCCGGACGCACCTATAAGGGATTATGCCCTTTTCACGCCGAGAAGACGCCCTCTTTTGTCGTCTTCCCACACACACAGACCTGGCACTGCTTCGGCGCGTGTGGCACAGGGGGCGACGTTTTCAGCTTCCTCATGCAGCGCGAGGGGTTGAGTTTTTCCGAAGCACTGGAGCAGCTGGCCAGGCGGGCTGGCGTTGCCTTGACCCCGCCCACAGCTGAGTCGGAGGCCACCAACAAGCGGCGTGAGAAGTTGCTGGAGATGCACGCGACCGCCGCCCGGTACTTCCATCATCTGTTGTGCCAGTCGGCGGAGGGTGCGGTCGCGAAGGCCTATCTGGCCGAGCGGTCCATTGATTCCCAGACGGTGGAGCGGTTTCAGTTAGGTTACGCGCTGGATGCCTGGGATGGGCTGAAGAGCCATCTGCTGGATAGAGGGTACTCGGAAGCGGAACAGTTGGAAGGCGGCCTGCTGGTGAGCAAAGAAGAGAGCGGCCGCAGTTACGACCGTTTTCGCCACCGGCTCATCGTTCCCATCCGTGATAGACAGGGACGAGTGATTGCCTTTGGCGCACGCGTCCTCAAAGCAGACGACGTGCCCAAGTATCTGAACTCTCCGCAGACACCCCTTTTCGACAAAGGCAGAACCCTGTTTGGGCTGGACATGGCCAAACAGGCCATTCGGGAAGCAGACCAGGCGGTCATCGTGGAAGGCTATATGGACGTGTTGTCGGCCCACCAGCAGGGCCACAGCAACGTGGTGGCCGGCATGGGCACGGCGCTGACTGAGGAGCAGCTACGGCAGGTGAAACGTCTCACCAAACACTTCGTGTTGGCGCTGGATGCCGACACTGCCGGCAGCGAGGCCGCCCTTCGGGGCATCAGCACGGCCCGCCAGGCACTCGATCGCTCGGTGGAACCGGTGCCTACCTCCCAAGGGCTAGTGCTAACTGAGGGACGTCCCGACGTGGACATCCGCATTGCCACCCTGCCGGCCGGGTGCGACCCGGACGATATCCTGCGGGAGACGCCGGAGGAGTGGCCGGGAATCGTCGACCAGGCATTGCCGGTGGTCAGTTTCCATATGCAGGCCGTGGCTGCTCAACACGACCTGGAGACCGCCAGGGGGAAGAGCGAGCTGGTGCGCGCGGTATCGCCGCTGTTGCGAGAAATCAGCGATCCGGTGGAACGTGCCTATTATGTGGATCAGCTGGCCCGGTTGGTGAAGGTGGATGAGCGGGTATTGCTGGCTGATTTGGAGCGGCCGCCGGCCGCCCCTCGACGGCCGGCGCCCGGTGGCGCGGCCGGGCCGGTCATCACCCAGGAGGAAAGGGATGCCTTTGGGCCAGAGGAGTACCTGCTGGCGAGTATCTTGCGAGACCCCGGGGCACTGGTGGCTGCTGGGGAGGAATTGACGCGCCTGGACTGCCCGGGAGTGTCAGCTGCTGATTTTCGGGATACCCTGAACCGGCAGTTGTTTCTTATGGTGTCGAAACCGGAGGGTGCTGTTGCGCAGGCTGACCCGGTGCTGCAATCCCACCTCGACTTCTTGCGCGAGCGAGGGGAGAGGCCGCCAGTCCTGTCGCCCCACCTGTTGCCGGCGGAACTGGTCAGCCGGGTGCTGCGCCTGCGGGACCAGATCTTGCACGAAAAGCTGACCGACCCACGTCTTGTGCAGCGCGAAGCCGATGAAACCGGTGACCGGCAGGAGAGCGTCAGGTATCAGTCATTGGTAGATTCTACGCGGAGGAGACTGGGGATAGTCCAGCAAGCGATTCACAAGCGCTCGACTACCGGACGTCGCCGTGAACAGGAGGAGCGCGAGGGGTTGGTGCGCGTGTAGGCGTTCAAGTGCGCCGATCCCGCGCTTCGGTCGAGTTCCAAGGTTTTCTCTTGGTTTGCTGGCTGGTACGCGGAGTCCGTGGGGAGTCGATGGGTTTCTGTTAGATTCCCTCTGCGTTCTTGGCGTCCTGACGGTGGAGAATGTCTGAGGACGTGAGTATCGTGACCGGTTGCGATTGGTTGACAATCAGGTAGGGAGAGAACATGGCCAGGCGGTCGAAAAAGAGCATCCCAGGCTCCAGACGATCTGTCTCAGGAACCAGAGAGACAGAAGAGTCGCTGCCGATTCCAGCCGATACTGGTGAGGATTCGCCTGATCAGGAACGAGAGGTTGCCGACCTGGAGGGCGGGTCAATGGACGAGAGCGAGCCGCATGCTGAGGGGGACGATCTGGAAGGGGAGGAGGCGCCCAAGTCACTGGCTGACCTGGAAGATCCACCCGACACCGAACTGGCTCGCGTCGAAGAAGAGTTGGAACAGGAAAGCAAGAAGCCGGGCAACGCCCTGCTAGAGCTGACCGGTCCCGAAGTGACCAACGACCCGGTGCGCATGTATCTGCGTGAGATCGGCCGGGTGGATCTGCTGTCGGAAGAAGGAGAGAAGGATCTGGCCAGGACAGTCCGCCGCGGCATACTGGCAGACGCAGAGATGTTGCAGCCTGGCCTCGATCCATCTTACGAGCGGCGGCTGGAAGAACGGATTGAGGCAGGCAAGGAGGCGGAGCGCCGACTGGCCGAGGCCAATTTGCGTCTGGTGGTCAGTGTGGCCAAGCGATACATGGGACGTGGGATGAACCTGCTGGATCTGATTCAGGAGGGGAACATTGGACTGCTGCGAGCGGTGGAGAAGTTTGATCACCGTCGGGGTTACAAGTTCTCTACGTATGCCACTTGGTGGATCAGGCAGGCTATCAGCCGCGCCATTGCCGATCAGGCTCGAACCGTCCGCATTCCGGTGCATATGGTGGAGACGATCAATCGCCTGGTGCGCGTCCAGCGCCGGCTGGTGCAGGAATTGGGTCGTGATGCCACGACGATGGAGATCGCGCTGGAGATGGACCTTCTCTCTGAGGAGGATCGCGATCTCATTGAGCAGGCTACGAGTGCCGACCGTCCCCTTGATCCAGCGGTGGAACGCCGCTGGCGGCGGGCTTCGAGCAAGGTACGTCGTATCATCCGAATCGCACAAGAGCCTATGTCGCTGGAAACGCCTATCGGTGCCGAGGAGAACAGCTTTCTGGGTGACTTCATTGAGGACGAGACAGTGCTGGGTCCAGTAGACGCGGCCGCGCGGCAATTGCTCAAGGAGCAGATGCAGTCGATCCTGAGCTCTCTCAGCGAGCGAGAGCGGAAGGTGCTGGAGATGCGGTTCGGGCTGAAGGACGGTCAGGGGCACACGCTGGAGGAAGTGGGCCAGAAGTTTGGCGTCACCCGGGAGCGCATCCGGCAGATCGAAGCCAAGGCGCTGCGCAAGCTGCGCCATCCCATCCGAAGTCGCAAGCTGCGTGACTACCTGTCGTAGAAGGACTTATCAATCGCACTGTTGGTTGACGATGTGGAATCCCCTGGCAGTACAGGCACTGGCCTTTCCCCCTTTTTCGTCTCTGACTGAGGAGTGTGTATGATGACGGCAGACGTGAAGACTGAGACCGGCTTCACCATGGACACATCCGGCATCAAGTATGGGCCGGGCATGACGCGTGAGGTGGGACACGACATGCGGAATCTGGGTGCCCACCGGGTGATGGTTGTCACCGATCCCAATCTGGTGCACGGTGAGCCGGTGTCCGTGACTCTCGACTCGCTGCGGGCACAAGGCATCGACGCCGTGCTGTTTGATCAGGTATGTGTCGAGCCAACGGATGTCTCCTTCAAAGAGGCAATTCAGTTTGCAACTGAGGGCCGATTCGACGGGTACGTCGTCGTTGGGGGTGGCGCCAGCATAGACACGGCCAAGGCGGCCGATCTGTACGCCACCCATCCGGCGGATTTCCTGGCCTACGTCAACCCGCCCATTGGCGAAGGCCGTCCCGTCCCGGGGAGGCTGAAGCCGCTGATTGCCATTCCAACCACTGCGGGCACCGGCAGCGAAACGACAGGCGTCGCTATCTTCGATTTCCTGGAGATGCAGGCCAAGACCGGCATTGCCCACCGGGCGCTACGGCCAATGCTAGGACTTGTGGATCCTGATAACACGCGCACGCTTCCCAGGATGGTGGCGGCTTGTAGTGGCCTGGACGTGCTGGGTCACGCACTGGAATCGCTGACGGCGCTGCCCTATAACAAACGGCCGGCAGCGGAGCACCCTAGCCTACGGCCCGCGTATCAGGGGGCCAACCCCATCAGCTACATCTGGGCGTCTCAGGCAATTGAGATGGTTTCCAAGAACCTTGTCCGCGCGGTTGAAGACCCCTCCGACGATGAGGCACGTGGTCAAATGTTGCTGGCGGCCGCGCTGGCGGGCATTGGCTTTGGCAACGCGGGGGTGCATTTGCCTCACGGTATGTCGTATCCGGTGAGCGGGATGGTGCGCGACTTCGTGGCCGATGGATATCCTCCGGACCACCCGATTATCCCCCACGGCATGTCCGTCATCCTCAATTCACCGGCCGTGTTTCGCTTCATGGCTTCGGCAAATCCAGAGATCCATCTGTATGCGGCCAGCCTGATGGGGGCAGACACGGTAGGTGCTGCCCCGAAGGATGCTGGTGAATTGCTCGCGGGTGCAGTCATCGATTTGATGCGCCGGGTAGGCATGCCCAACGGGTTGGGTGAGGTGGGGTACGGGCCAGAAGACGTGAGCAAACTGGTGGCAGGCACCCTGCCACAGCATCGAGTCACCAAACTCGCACCACGTCCTGCCGGTGCTGAGGATCTCAGGCAGATGTTCCTCGACGCGCTCAGCTACTGGTAATTGGGCGATAGCTTCAAGGTGATGGTTGTAGTCCACCAGGTTTGCCTGCTAATGCTGCCAGGTTATCTGGGACAGGAGGCACAGCGCCGTGAGCAAGGTCACCACGATGAGAGACGCCATCGCCGACCTGGTGCGCGATGGCGATTGTGTTGCTATCGAGGGGTTCACTCATCTCATCTGTTTTGCTGCCGGCCATGAGATTATTCGCCAGCGGAAGCGTGGCCTCACGCTGTGCCGGCTCACGCCCGACCTGATTTACGATCAGATGATCGCTGCTGGCTGCGCCCGCAAGCTGGTTTTCTCCTACCTGGGCAACCCTGGCGTGGGATCGCTGCACGCGGTGCGCCGGGCGGTGGAGAAGGGGGTGCCAGCACCGCTGGAGTTGGAGGAATACTCCCATTTTGGGATGGTGGGACGTCTGGTTGCTGGCGCCGCCCGGCTGCCCTTCTACCCGGTGCGCACCTTCACCGGTTCTGACCTGCCGGCTGTCAACCGCCGCATCAAGCAGGTGGAGGATCCATACGGCGGTGAGCCGGTTCACGTGGTGCCGCCTCTCAATCCTGACCTGACGGTGATCCACGTGCAGCGCGCGGATCGGGACGGCAACGCGCAAGTTTGGGGGTTGCCAGGCATGCAGGCGGAAGCGGCCTTCGCCGCCGCCCGGGTCATCGTGGTGGCCGAAGAAATCGTGGACGAAGGGGTCATCCGGGCCGACCCCAATCGCACGGTCATCCCTGGCCTGATCGTGGACGCCGTGGTTCCTGAATCCTACGGCGCTCACCCTTCGTATGCACAAGGTTATTACGACCGGGATACCGAGGCCTACCTAGCGTGGGATTCGATCTCCCGCGACCAGGCGGCCCTCGGGGCCTGGCTGGACGAGTGGGTATACGGCTTGAGCGGTCGGGCCGAGTACGTGGAGAAGATGGGACCCTCGGTGTGGCAGCGGCTGGAACCGGGGGAGGCCTGGAGCGGCCAGGTCAACTACGGGCTCTATCGCTGAGGGAGAGACGGGTGAAGGACTACACTGCCTCCGAGATGATGATTGCGGCCTCCGCCCGCGAGCTGGCCGATGTCAGGGTGGTGTTTGTGGGAATCGGATTGCCCAACGTGGCCTGCAATCTGGCCCAACGCACGGTAGCGCCTCATCTGGAGCTGGTGTACGAGGCGGGGGTATATGGTGCGCGGCCCGGTCGCCTGCCGCTTTCCATCGGGGACCCGTGCCTGGTGACCGGTGCCACCTCGGTGGTGCCGATGCCCCACCTGTTCCAGTACTATCTGCAGGCGGGACGGATTGACGTTGGCTTCCTGGGCGTGGCCCAAATTGACCGCTACGGAAACCTGAACACGACAGTCATCGGTCCCTACCAGCAGCCCAAAGTGCGTCTTCCGGGCAGCGGCGGGGGCTGTGATATTGCCTTATTGGCGCGTCGGGTGTTGGTCATCACCCGGCTCAGCCGGCGCACGTTTGTGGAGCAGCTGGATTTCGTCACCAGTCCTGGGCATCTGACGGGAGGGGATGCGCGTGGCCGTCTGGGCGATTACGGTCAGGGTCCCACAGTGCTTATCACCGATATGGGCATCTTTCGCTTTGATGCCGAGACGCGCGAGATGACGCTCACCTCGCTGCACCCGGAATGCACGGTGGCCGGGGTGCAGGAGCAGGTTGGCTGGGAGTTACGGGTGGCTGAGGAACTGGCGACAACCGGGCCGCCGACGGCTGAGGAACTGCGCATCATGCGAGAAGAACTTGATCCGGGCGGACGTCATCGGAAATAGGGTGGGGAGTTATGTTCGAGAAAATACTGGTCCCGTTGGATGGCTCGGAACTGGCAGCTTCCATCTTGCCCCTGGTGGAGGAGTTGGCCTGGATGCACAAGAGCTCTGTTGTGATGTTGGCGGTGGTCAGGCCGCCGCACACCACGGAGTACACGCGTTCAGAGGACTTGATGGCTCTCAACCAGCAGTCCGTGGAGGTGCTTCGGCGCGATGCTGAGGCTTATCTGTCCGCGCGCAAAGGGGAATGGCGGCCCGAGGGTATTCCAGTGAAGACAAAAGTGATTGCCAGCAGCTCAGTGGCATCCACCATCCTGGACTACGCCGAGGCCAACGGCATCGACTTGATTGCGATGTCCACTCACGGGCGCTCAGGCCTGGGCAGATGGGTGTACGGCAGCGTGGCTGATAAGGTGCTTCAACACGCTATCTGTCCGGTGTTGCTGATCCGGAGCCGGCAGGATGGGTGACAGGGTGCCGAGCAATTGGGAGCACGCGGCGGCATTGTGACAGGTTGGGTCACCTCCGTGCAGCGAAACATCAGGATAAGGTCTTTGCTGGCGGTCGCCGGGCTGCTGCTGGTGGGCTTCGTCCTGCGTGTCTACCAGCTGCAAGATCAGAGCTTGTGGTACGACGAAGGGGTGAGCTGGTATCTGACCGGCATGTCCCTGCCCGATCTGACGGTGTGGACTGCTAACGATATCCAGCCGCCTCTCTATTACTATCTGCTCTGGTTTTGGGTACGGCTGGCCGGCACCAGCGAATACGCGCTGCGTTTTCCCTCCGTATGCTTCGGCGTGCTCATCCTTCCCCTCTTCTGGCTGGTGGGGCGCCGATGGCTGGGTCGCCTGGCCGGCTGGCTGGCCCTGATACTGGCGGTCGTGTCGCCGCTCTACGTGTACTACGCGCAGGAGACGCGCATGTACACGTTGCTGACCTTCCTGGGCCTGCTTGGTGGTTACCTGCTGCTGCGCCTGGTGGAGACCGGGGGCAGGCGACCTTCTGGCCTCATTGCCACCGCCTACGTCCTGTCGGCGGTGGCTGCTCTCTATACCCACTACTTTGCCTTCTTCTTGCTGGTGGCGCACGCGCTCTACGTTCTCTATGTATGGTGGAGACGAAGACGCCGGGTGGTGTCCGCCACCGCTATCGCGATCCCGGTTGCCATTGTCGTCCTGTATCTTCCCTGGCTGCCGTTCCTGGTCACCCGGTATGGGGTGGACACCAGCTACTGGCCGGGCGCCCTCAATCTGGGCGCGGTGGCTCGCAAGCTGTTCATTGCCTTCAGCCTGGGTGAGACGGTGACGGAGGGGGTGGGCACCTGGCTGGCGCTCGGCTATGGGCTCATCCTGCTGATCTCCGTGGCAGCGCTTGTGGCCACCGGGCGAAAGCTGCGGGATGAGTTACGCATTACGCCCTTACGTTTTGCGCGCCACGTATCGCCCAAACATCCTGATGCCCTGGCCTTCCTGCTGCTGTACCTGGTCGTTCCGGTGGTGCTGATCCTGCTGTTGGCCTATCGGACGCCCAAATTCAACCCGCGTTACGCGATGCTGGCTTCACCAGCTTTCGTGCTGCTGATGGCGGGCGGTCTGGCCGCGCTGACCACGAGGCCGTTGCCTGCCGTTCCCACCATGGTGTCCCGCATCTCTCGCCTGGTTCTTGCAGGTGCCATCATCTACATCGTGACCACGTCTGGTTACTCGTTGAGCAACTGGTTTGCGCCCTACCGGGACAACCAGTTCAACAAGGCCGACTTTCGCATCACTGCCCAAGTCGTGCGCCAGCGGGTCGGGCCGGAGGAGACGGTGGTGCTCAGTTCCGGTCACATGTTTCCCGCCTGGGCCTACTACTACGGCTGGCAGGGATGGCACCGGGTGCCCGATATCGAGGTGCTGGACGTGAATGCGGCTATCGACATGACGGCGGGCGAAGGACTAGGTCGGTTGCTGCAGGGACGGCCAGGAGTCTGGCTGGTGCGCTGGCAGAACCAAGTGACCGATCCCTTCGACGTGCTGCCGCTCTACCTGGGCACGGTGGGGGAGCAGGATGACTACGGGCAGTTCTGGCATGTGGAACTGATGCACTACAACCTGCCGCCTGACGCCCAGTTCGACATCGGCACCTTCATCAGCCATCCGGTGGATGCTGACCTGGGGGGACAGGTCAGGCTGCTGGGCATGCGGCACACGGCCGGCCCCAGGGTGGTCCTCCTCTGGCAGGCGGTGGCGGCCGTGGGGACGGACTACACTGTTTTCGTTCACCTGGTCAACGCTGATGGGGAGGTGCTGGTCACCGCCGACCATCGGCCGACGCGTCCCACCAGTCCACGGCCGGTGGGCCATATTGTCCCCGATCGGATCAGTCTGACGCTGCCGGCGGATCTTCCCGGGGGTGACGATTATTGGCTGGCGGTGGGGATGTATGATGCTGCCGACCCGGCCATGCCTCGGCTGGGGCCAGTGACGTCTGATTCCGGGGAGGGTCAGCCGGGAGACCAGGTGATGATTCCCTTCGTTGTGAAGGACTCCAGTCTTGAATAGCCGCAGCTGTCCCTGGTCGCCGCTGGCACTCACCCTGCTGGCGCTATGGGTGCGCCTGCACAACCTCACCTATCACAGCCTGTGGTTCGACGAGGTCATGAGCGTGCACTGGGCGCGCTCGGAGCTGTCTCGCATCCTGGAAGTCAGCATGAACCTGGTTGAGGATCGGTTGCCCCCGCTGTACTATCTTTTGCTGCACGGGTGGCGACTGCTGCTGGGTGACGGCGAGGTATCGGTACGCCTGCCGTCAGTGCTGCTGGGTGTGCTGTTGGTTCCGGTCGTCTACCGGCTGGGGACAGATCTGTTTGGTCGCCGCGTGGCCGTGTTGGCGGCTGCTTTGACGGCCCTGAACCCGTTCCTGGTGTGGTATTCGCAAGAGGCCCGCATGTATGCCCTGGCTGTTCTGCTAGCCAGCCTGGGCACCTGGTTCTTCGCCCGGGCGGCGCTTGCCTCATCCCGTCAGCGGGTTGCCTGGCATTACTGGCTGGGCTATGGTCTGTGTGCCATCGCTGGCCTGTACACCCACCTGTACACTGGTCTGGTGCTGCCAGCCCATGCCTTGTACCTGGTGTTGACCTGGCGCCGGTCGCGTCGTGCCTGGGTGCCGTTTGTGGTGACGATGCTGGTCGTAGGCGGGTTTTTTGCGCCGCTGGCACTGGCGGCATTGCGAGTCAGCGGCGAGGCCGGCGCCGGCCAGCCGCTGGCAAGCATGGGGGACCGGTTGTGGCGACTGCTGAGTGCGGTCACGGTCTGGAAAGCGCCTGTGCCACCGGCCTTGAGGGTGGGCATCAACGTGGTGACATTGCTGCTGGCGCTGGCGGGGTTGGTTCTGGGCGCTCGCCCCTCTGGTCAAGGTGGGGCGCGCCCAGGCGGGTTGTCTCATCCGATGTTGCTGGTGGCCTTGCTCCTTGTCGTCCCTCTGGTGATGGCCACGCTGCTCCTGTTGCGCAACCAGCTGGCCTTTTTCGGCGAACGCTATTTCATCGTGATCGTTCCCTGGCTGCTGATGGCGGTGGCGGTGGGGGCGGTTGGTCTGGCGGACATCTTGCGGGCACGACTTGACTGCGCCGGGAATGGTCGTCAGCGGTCGGCAATCAGCGGTCGGCAGTCAGCAGTCAGCGGTCAGCGAGCAGGCCGTACCGTGAGTTTTCGTCGGTCATGGTGGAAGCAAGTCGCGATGGGCGACTCCCGTCCAGGCCTCACGCTAAGGCTGCTGCCACATATCTGCTATGTTTTGCCTGTTGCCATGGCGTTGATTCCGTTGCTGGGGCAGTGGAGTCCGGAGGCACGCAAGGAGGCCTGGCGAGAGTCGGTGGCCCATCTGTCCAGCCATGCACGGCCAGAGGATGCGATTCTCATACACCCTGATTGGACGCGCTTCCCGTTGCAGTACTACTTCCGAGGGCCGGGTCAGACGTACGCGGTGTTCAGTTCGGTGGACAGCGACACCGATCTGGGCGGTCCGCTGACGGTGATCAGTGGGCGGCACCCGGTGGTGTGGCTGGTTGAGTCCCACACCGAGCTGGCCGATCCCGACCATCGAGCCAACGCATGGTTGGCGGCTCGCTACCCGCAGGTGACTGAGCTCTATCCCCCCGGGCTGGTGGCGGTGCGGGCCTATGCGCCCGGATATCTGTCCGATCGGGTGCCGGACGCCGCCGCTCCAACGAGCGTCGCGTTCGAGGGGGGCTTGCAGCTGGTGGGGCACTGGGTGCCTGAGTCGCAGCTGCTGGCCACCGATGACCTGTTTCATCCGCCCAGCGGGTGGGTTCACGTCACGTTGTACTGGCAGACGGAGTCACCACCGGCTCAGGACTACACGCCGTTCGTGCACCTGGTTGACCGCAGGGGACGGGTGTGGGGTGCGTCGCTGGAGCGGCCCAATGACGCCTTTGACTTCTATCCGCCGACACGCTGGCAAGCGGGACAGGTGGTGCGGGCCGATTTCGACGTGAACCTGAATCCGGAGACGCCGCCTGGGGAATATGCGCTGGTGGTTGGCCTGCGTGACGCGGCTGGCCAGCAGACTATGCTGGCTGACGGCTCGCCTCAGGCTCCCCTGACCACGGTGGAGATCGTGCGATAGGGGCGAGTACTGGTTGAATGATGAATAGGGGCAAGATGATTTGACAGTGAGGAATCCGTGTGGTAGCTTAGCCTTCGGTGGCCCGGATGAGTGATTGCAGGCAGGACAAGGTGAGGCAGCGTGAACAGAAACATCGTTGTCCCCCAGAAACAGGTGGCTGACTTCTGCCGACGTAACCACATTCGTTCGCTTTCCCTCTTTGGATCTGTGCTGTCTGAGGAATTCGGCCCAGACAGCGATGTGGATGTGCTGGTGGAATTCGAGCCGGGATATCGGGTGGGATTAATCCGTCTAGCCGGTATGGAGATTGAGTTGTCGCGGATTCTGGGTTGCAGAATTGATATGAGGACACCGGCAGACTTGAGTCGGTGTTTTCGACAGGAAGTACTGGATGTGGCAGAGGTGCAATATGCCCGACGGTGATCGAGTCCGTCTGCGGCATATGTTGGACGCTGCTCGCGAAGCTGTGTCTTTTGCTGAAGGTCGAACGCGGGAAGACCTCTAACATGACCGCATACTCGCGCTGGCATTGGTCAAGGCCATTGAGATCCTCGGGGAAGCTGCTGTTCAAGTATCGGCGCAGGCGCGGCGCAGACATCCTCAAGTCCCTTGGGCAGAGATAACTGGAATGAGGAATCGACTTGTTCACGCCTATTTCGATATTGACCTGGATCGGGTATGGGACACCGTCGTGGATGACCTGCCCGAGTTGATCGCGGTCCATGATGTTCTTTTGGGCGAGCAGGATAGAATGGCATGATGAGGTGAGGGGAATGACGTTGATGGGCCCGAGGCTTGTGCCCGTGCTTGGCTGCCTCCTCGTGTGTTTTCTGGCTGGCTGCGCGGGACGGTCGCTGCTGGCTGACGTTTCGGTGCGGCCGGAGGTGATCACGCCCAACGCGGACGGCATGGAGGATGTGGCGCGGGTAGCATACCGGCTGTCGCGCAGTGCCAACCTGTCCATATACCTGGTGGACGAGGCTGGCGAGCGTCATTACTTCCGCCAGGATCGGCGCCGGTCGGCCGGCAACTATCAGGTGGACTTTGGCGGGGTGGTGGGTGGCCGAATGCTGCCCGATGGCCGTTACACGTGGGTGGTTGAGGCGGTGACCGATGACGGGGGTGTGGCGCGGGTGGAAGGTTCTCTGGTGATACAGGATGCCGACACCGAACGGCCACAGCTGGAAGGCTTCAGCATCTATCCCACGGTTTTCACCCCCAACCAGGATGGCAAGAACGATCGGGTGGCCATCAACTACTACCTGACCAAAGAGGCCGATGTGTCGGTCTACTTGCTGGGTCCGGATGGCGCCAAATATCCACTGGCCGAGAAGGAGCGTGGTGTCGAGCCGGGCGAGCCGGGCATGCACACCTATGATTATGAGGGGGGCGTCGATCTGGGCGCTGATCCGCCGCCTGATGGTGATTACATCGTCCGGGCTGAGGCGATGGACCGGGTGGGCAATCGCACGGTGGTCACCGGCACGTTGACCATCCAGGACGGTGGCCGGCCGCGAGCCGACATCGTCCGGGCGGATGTGGATTTCTACAATCCTGCCACCGGTGACAAGGTGGTGCCGCTGGGAGGCACGCTGGCCTTCACGTTGACCGTGGAGAACTTCGGCCACGTGCCCATTCGCACCATCGGACCTGATTCGGGCACCCACTACCGCAGCGACCAGAACTTCAACACCTTCGGCACCTACCAGTCTCCCGGCGCCTGGCGGGTGGGGATCGACTATGAGGGCAATCCCAGTTACGCCTATCCCTATCGGTGGGCGCTGGGTCACCTGGACGAATTGGAAGCCCGGGAGATAGACGGTCAGACCTTCTACTACCTGCTGCCGGATCGGCGAGTGGTGGTCACCGGCACTATCGAGATCGTTGACGTGCCGGCAAACAAGGACCTGGTCTACTTCTGGGCCGGTCTCATCCACGAGGACGTGCGCATCGATTCTTTCAACGACCACGTGGACCCCCAAGAAATCGCCATTGGCTTTTGAGAGGACCCCAACTGTCCCGGAAGTCCCTATCTCCACAGAGAAGAGAACCAAACACCACACGAGTCTCCCGGAGGCCCGGCATCTGAGGATGCCTTTCTCCGCAAGGCGCCGTGTCATCTGAAGAAGGGCACAAGCTCAGTGATGGACTGGGTGTCAGGGGATCAGATGTTGCTCCACCAGCCAGCGGTATAGCAGCTCGGCCGCCAGGATGTGGCCTTCCTCGTTCCAGTGCCCTTCACGGAAAAACAACCGCTGGTCATCGTGTGTGGCTACGTACTCCCTAAAAGCGGGGTCCAACAGCCGCCAGGGAACGCCCATCTTCTCCAGAGTGCCCGCCAGCCTCCTATCCGGCTGTTGCCAGTCGAAGGCGACATCCTGGTAGACGGGATCGTCCAATATGCCGATTTCGTCCAGGACTGAGGGGTGCACCGACCATATCTGGCTGTTGGAGAACACGGCGAAGTCAGCCCCACTGTCGTTCACCTGGCGGTGAAGCGATGCCAACAGTGCATCCGTGAGTTGCCAGGCCTGTTCGTATTCTGGGGGAGGCGGT